>JAKAWM010000126.1 GCA_021827285.1 Actinomycetes bacterium
CGGTGGTCGCCATCTCAGTAACGGCGCTGTTGGCCGTAGTCCTGGGTGCGCTGCTAGGGCTTATCAACGGGGTGGTCGTCGTTCTCTTGGACCTGCCCTCGCTGGCCGTGACTCTCGGGACTTTGGGCGCATATACGGGGGCGTCGTTCCTCGTGCTCCAGGGCAACGCCGTTACCGGCTTCCCGGGGAGCCTGATCACCCTGGGCACCTCGAACATACCCGGGAGCCCTGTGCCCATCTCGGTGGCGGTCGTCCTGGCCCTCGCAGTCGCCCTGGGTCTCGTGGTGCATGGAACGCGCTTTGGGAAGTCGCTCTTCGCTATCGGCGGGAACCGCAAGGCGGCCCTCTTTTCGGGGATAGCTGTTGACCGAGTCCGCATCACGGGTTTTGTCATTGCGGGGGGGTTCGCCGCAATTGCGGCCGTGTTGTACCTGGCTGACTACAACACGGCCCAGGCCACGATCGCGAGCGACCAATTACTACCCGCTATTACGGCTGTGATCCTCGGTGGGGTGAGCGCGTACGGAGGGACTGGTACGGTCCCGGGCGTCGTGCTGGCCGTGGCGCTTTTGACCCTGCTGCAAGAGGCTCTCGGCCTCCATGAGTTGTCCGGAGAGGCACAGACAATGGCGGTCGGGGCGCTCCTTGTCGTGACAATCGGGTCGAGGACGCTCATCCGCGCCGCGGGCGAGTTGCGGCGCCGCGCCGATTTGCGCGGGATCACGACTGTCTCACCGACTTCGGCTGGTGAGGTGGCGTAGCACAGCGGTGCCGGAACTGAAAAGGGGGTGGTGCTGGAACCGAAAGGAGGTGGTGCAGGAGAGGCTGTTCGGCACCTTGGTGGGTGCCGGTGCAGCGGGCCGGCGCGATCGATTGCGTGGTGAAAAGGCTATAGCGGTTCCGCAGGACAGCGTTAGTGACTTAACTAAGGGCGCGGAGGTGCCCTAGAAAAGGAGCGTTCAAGTATGCAGATTAGGGGTTTTTCGAGAAGAGCCGGGCACTTCGCCGGCCTAGTGGGGGCGTCTGCTGTGCTGGTGTCCATGCTCGTCGCCTCAGGAGCGAGCGCCAGCACCGCCGTCAAGTTGTACATGATCCCGAAGTTCACCGGCATACCTCCCTTCACCCAGGCCGCCCAGGGGGCGAGGTCGATGGCGAAAGGCTTCGGCTACTCGCTGACCTACAACGGTCCGTCCAGTGCCTCTGCAACTCAGCAGGTGAACTTTGTGAACGAGGCGGCGGGGAGCGGCTACAAGGGCATTTTCATCTCGGCTGACGACCCAGCCACTGTCACCCCAGCACTCCAGCGGGCTGAAGCCCATGGGGTGAAGGTCGTATCCTTCGACTCCGACGTGCTGCCTGCTGGGCGGACGATCTACGTGGAGGGGACGAGCGCGCAGGACATTGCGTACCAGCAGTTGGTCATGTTGGGCTCGCAAATCGGCTACAGCGGCAGTTTCGTGATCCTCTCCGCTCAGGCCACCGACACCAACCAGCGGACATGGAACAGCATCCTCGTGCAGGACCTGAAGAAGTACCCGCGCTTCAAGAACATGAAGCTCCTATCCATCGTCAACCCACCAGATGACAGTGCTGCAAGCGCTGCGACGTACATGCGCAATATCATCGCCAGGTACCCGAAGATGAAGGGCGTGATCGCTCCCACGACGGTCGCCGTCGCGGCTGCGGCGCAAGTGCTGACCCAGGAGCACCTGTGCCGCAAGTATGTCCTGACCGGCCTCGGCGACCCGCTACAGATGAAGCCGTTTGTAACCCACGGTTGCGTGAAGCAGTTCGGCCTCTGGAGCTTTAGCCGAGAGGGCCAAGTAGCGATGTGCGCTATGCACGGGGTCCTCACTGGTGCCCTCAAAGGTAAGCCTGGAGAGAGCTTCAGTTGTGGGAAACTCGGGAAGTTTACCGTGGGCAGCCGGGGGACGGTGAGCGCAGGACCGATGGAGGTCTTCACCGCCCACAACCTGAGTGCCTACACCTTCTAGCCAGTCGAGCTTACGCTGAGAGCAGGCGCCGTCTTTGCCCGGTCGAACCGAGCGTACCAGTTGAGACGGCGCCTGCCATGCCTGACCGACATGAGGAGGACGAAAGGAAGGTGCCGTGGCCGAGATCCCCTTTATCGACACGCACGTGCATTTCTATGACCTGAAGGACGAGGCGCTCTACTACTCTTGGCTCCAACCGGGCGCGGTCCACCCGATCCTTGGCAACATCGACCCGATAAAGGCTCTTCGTTACGACGCCGAGTGCTATATCGCGGAGTCACGGTTCGCCAATGTCGCGAAGGCAGTCCACGTGCAAGCGGCACTCGGCATTGATGACCCTGTGAAGGAAACCGAGTGGCTGGAGAGGATGGCGGAACGGACAGGGTTCCCTCATGCCATTATCGCCCACTGCGACTTGGCTGCTCCGCGCGTTGGGGAGCAATTGGAGCGCCATGCGGGCTTCCCGCGGGTTCGTGGGATCCGTGACTTCGGCCAAGGGGATTACCTGTCGGACCCGGCGTGGCAGCGCGGTTTTGCCTTTCTCGAGAAGTTCGGGTTGCTCCTCGACCTCGACTGTGTCTGGGAGGACATGGGCAAGGCGCGAGACCTGGCTTCAAGTAACCCGGGTACCCGGGTGGTATTGGAGCACGCGGGGTTCCCCCGCGCTCGCACTGACGAGTATTTCAGGAATTGGCGCGCAGGTATCTCTACGCTGGCGCAAGCCGACAATGCGCTGTGCAAGATCTCTGGCCTTGGCATGCGAGACCCTAGATGGACCATCGAGAGCATCAGGCCGTGGGTGCTTGCTTGCATTGAAGCCTTCGGCGTCGAGCGGTGCTTCTTCGGCACGAACTGGCCGGTCGACAGACTGTTCAGCTCCTACGACCCCGTTGTCGAAGCTTACGCCACTATTATCGTTGATTTCAACCAGGACGAGAAAGAGGCGCTGTTTTTCCGTAACGCTGAGCGGGTCTACCGGATCTGAGAGGGGATCTGCTTCTCGCTTCGCGGCCGCGCGTCGGGCGCCGCGAAGGCTATAGGTGCCATACCTCGTGAGCCCGGATAAGGCTACCGTCCTGGTCGGTCAGTCGTTTGATCACGCCTTGGAGCGATTGGTTCCAGCGCTCCGTGACCGGGGTGGCGTTCATTTTCCCTAGTACGGTGGCGACGTCGGGGACGCATTCGGCGTAGCCGACTACGGTCGAACCGCGCCGAAACAGACTGTAGTTGGTATACCCGGCGGTAATAAGCGCTTCTCGCATCTCGGGCCATAGTTCGTCATGACGACGCTCGTATTCGGGTTCAGCGCCGTCTTCCAGTTCGATAAAGAAACAGAGCCGTTCCATCTGGGACCTTTCCTTCCTCGTCGTACAGGCTTGGCTAAGCTCGCGGGAGTTCTTGGACCTGCACAGGGGTACCGCGCTCGGCGGAGAGGTAAGCGGCCTCGAGGAACTCGACGCCGCGGGCTCCGAGGTCGCCCGGGGCGAGGTTAGGCCCTCGTCCGGCAATGAGGTCGGCAAAGCCGCGCACCGGTGCAGGACTTGGGTAGGTGGGGTCACCCTCGTCAGGACCAGCTATCGCTACTCGGCCGTTGGCACGGTGGACCTCGACTGTCGCGCGGGAAAGATCCTGGAGCGCGAAACCCTTGGTACAGTAATATCTGATTTCTTGTTGTTCGGGCTCGCCTGGGCGGATGGTGCCGCTCCCGCCGAGTGTGCCGATGGCCCCGTCGCAAGAACGCCAAGCGATCGCATCGACGAGATCGATGACCAGGTCGGCTTTTCCCATATATGCCATGACCTGCTCGGCGCGTTGGCCCGTGGCCCAAAGGACCATGCCGATGGGGTGGGTCAACTGTGTCTGCCCGTGCCCGCCGCCAGCGATGGCCGGGTCGGAGTAGGTACGCGGGTCCGGCCCGGTGACAGGGAAGCCGAAGACTGAACGGTAATCCTCTGGGCGGCCGCGATAATAAGACTCGACCATGCTCGCATAGACGGCTGAGACCTGCAACAAGTCTCCGATGGCGGCGCTCGCGAGGGTGTCGCGAAGAAGGCGAGCGGCCTTGGTGAACTGGTAGGTGTAGCCGACCTGGAGGTGGAGGCCCCGCTCTTCGGCCAAGCGCACCAGCGACCACGCTTCGTGTGCCCTGAAGACCATCGGTTTTTCGACCATCAGGTGGACGCCGGCCTCCAGGACGGTGCGACCGAGCCGGTAGTGGTAGGCGCTGGGCGTGGCGACCACTACGCCATCGACTTGGGTCGACGAGCTCAAGAGGTCTTCCAGGGAGGGGTAAGTCACCGGAGCACCGAAGACTTCCTTGGCCTGGCGCAACTTTGCGGGGTCGTTGTCGACGAGGGCGGCGAGCTCTGCTCCCTCGTAACTCATCAGGCTTGGGATGTGGACTTGAGTTGCCCACCAACCCGTCCCAACGACGGCTATCCGGGGCCGACCGTCACTGCTCGGTGGCACAGCCTAACCCCCCCCACCCCGCCTGCGCCTCGCGGGCTGCCTGGGCGGCGCACAACTTTCAGTTGGCCGGAAACTTGTTGGGAGCACAACTGATCTCGCCGGTCCACCGTTGAGCTGCTCTAGAAGCAGTTCAGCCGATACCTCACCGAGCTCATGTGGTTGTCGGGAGATTGTGGCAAGCGGCGGGTCGAAAAGCTCCGACAGAGGCTGGTCGTCACAGGTCACGACTGACAAATCCTTAGGTATTATGACATTTGCCCTTCTTAGGGCGCGGAGAACGCCTACGAGAATCTGGTTGCTGCCAGCGATCACCGCCGTCGGTACGGCCTCGTTGTCTTGCGCGAGGAGGCTGGCCATAGTTGATTCCCCATGTTGTGCGCTGAACGCCCCAGAGCGGACTAGTCCCGCCGCCTCAGGGTGACGGCGCAAGACGCGTCGGAGCGCCGAAGCTCGCTCGCGGGCCGGACGGCTCGCTGGCGGCCCGTTAATAAGGGCTAAGTGCGTGTGGCCGAGTTCGATCAGCGCTTCGGTGGCGCGCTCGCCCCCACTTGCATGGTCGTAAAGGACCGCCGCCACGCCTGGGTAGCGGGCAGCATCCCGGTCCACCAGGACAGCGGGGACATTGGCGCGCGCCAGCTCAGCTGCGAGGTCGGGGTCACGGTCATCGGTCAAGGAGAGCAAGAGGCCGTCCACCCGGCGCTGGCGGAAGAGGCGGATATGGGCCGAATCGAGCGCTGGGTCGTCCATGGAGTTGGCAAGCAGCATCGCGTAACCCGCCTCGCGCAGCCTGGTCTCCGCCCCGAGGGCGATCTCGGCCAGGAGGGGGTTGGCGATGTTGCCCACGACGAACCCCACTGTCATCGTCTGGCCCCGGCGAAGGCTCCGCGCAAGGATGTCCGGCTCGTACCCCAAGTCCGCTACGACACGGAGGACGCGCTCGCGCATCACGGGGCTCACATCTCGGTGCCCGGACACTACTCTCGACACAGACGAGAGCGCCACACCGGCTCGGTCGGCGACCTCCTGCATGCTCACCCTGCTCGCCTGCGAGACCGCCAGTGCTTCACCGCTCCGGACCGCGCCACCTCCGCGCATGCCAGCCGTCCTCACGTCGCCCTCACGGTATAGCGCTCTATGTAGTCCCAGTCCAATTGCCAACCGAGCCCCGGTGCGTCTGATAGCACAAGCTCGCCATCTACGAGAGGAGGGCGGTTAGAGATCAGGTTCCAGAAGAAGGGGTCCCGCTCTGGATGGAAGCACTCCACATAGGTGCCGTGTGGTTGGCTGGCGATCAGGTGGGCGGCTACCTGGGGCTCCTCATGATGGCCCATCTCGACGTCGTAGGCATGAGCAAGTGCCGCCGTCCTCCGCCACGCCGTGGGCCCTCCAGACCAGGACGAATCAAAATTGCAGACGTCGATGGCCGCCGTTTCCATGAGGTCGCGGCACCCGCTCGGGGAATACTCGCTTTGGCCCGCGCAGACCGGAATACCGCCCCGCATCCGCACGTCCCGGAGCGACCTCCGGTCGTTGGCCCACTTTACGGGCTCCTCAAACCAACGGATGCCGAGGTGACGGATCCGCTCGCAAAGCTCGAGCGCTTCGGCGACCCGATAGCCCTGGTTGGCGTCAATAGTGATGACGAAGCCAGTCCCAGCTGCATCCCTGCACGCCGCCACTCTGTCGGCATCTTCCGCCGGGTCCCGGCCACCCACTTTGAACTTGATGCCTGCCAAGCCCAGGCGCTTGTAGGACTCTATCTCTTCAGCAACCGTGCCCAATGGCTCACCGTAGTAACCACCGATGGCGATGAGGGGGACACGGTCGCGGTAACCGCCCCAGAGACGCCAGAGGGGCTGGCCGAGCGCCTTGCCAACGGCGTCCCAGATGGCAGCGTCCACTGCCGCCAGGGCGACCAACCCGAGCCGGCGGTCTCGCAATATGTCGAATGTTGCCGGGTAGCCCATTTCCCAGCACTGCTCGGTGCGCATAGCGTCGAGACCGATAAGGCGGGGCGCGATCTCGTTGTCGATTATCCCCTTGATCGCCATGAGCGCAGTGTCTTCGTCACCAGCGTACGCCTCCCCGACGACCCCCTCGGTCGTATGGACACGCGCCACCACAGTGGCACGCTGGGTCATGTGGTAGTAGCTGCCCTTGAACTCTCGTGGCAACGGGGCGAGGACCGGGGTCGCATCGACCTTGGTGATCCTAAGGCCAGCCGTTCCACCCTCGGGGCGGGAGATCACCCCGCTCATCTTGGTGCCACACTCGATCTCACACCCTGTGATCTTAGGCGTTTCAGACCGGCGATGGAAACGATCTCAGGCAGACAGGGCCGACCATCGCGGAACCGCTGACCTTACAAGGCACCTTTCAGGATGATCGGCTGGGCGTGGAGCGCATTACGGCGGACTCGTCCAAGTAGGCAGGTCGTGAGAATAAGGAGGCGTGCACTGGGACAGAGCGACCCTTGTGAGGACCAGATGTATGCCGACTCCAACTGGTCGACCACCACCCACGTCCCCAAGGTCGGGGCCGGGATAGGCTCCTCGCGGAGCCGGAGTACCTCCGTCCCGTCCGCGGTAACACCTGGCAGGCGGGGATACTCGGGGTCGACTCAACAACGACGGCGGCCGTAAGCTGGGTACTGGAATCTATTCCACGGATGAATCCAGGCTTTCTCCGAGGAAGGTGGCCGCACCCTGACAATCCCTTGCCGGCCGTTCGGGCTAGTCCCTTGATGGGGCGAGCCAGAACTCGCTATATTTTGTGGAATCGATTGCTGAAACGGCTCCAGCCCGATCGAGGAGAGGAAGTGGGCAGTTCTGTGATGTATCGCGTCACCTGCTTGGCCTCGTTGCCACCATGTGTCTTCGGCTCCAATCACCGCCATGCCATTGAGGCCCTCTAGCTAGCGGTACTTTCCGGGCTAGCTCGTGAGGACGCGACATTTCACCAGGTAAATGGGCATTTGTGATGCCTGCTCCTGTATTACCTAAGCGGCCTGCGCGAGCCGTCGCTATGAGACGGCGGGACTGACCGTGTCGATTGTGTTGAAGGGGTGCGAGGGGTTGTAGTTCTCGGCGCTTTGCCATGCGCTCGGCCGGTCGAGCACGACGTCGTTGACCTCGTCGACGTACATGCAGCGCCACCGCTTGCGAGGGTCGGGGGTCGAG
>JAKAWM010000127.1 GCA_021827285.1 Actinomycetes bacterium
CGCCTGGGCGGTGGTCAGCCTTCTCATGCTGGCGGCGCTGCTCGAAGCCCTAAGGCGGCGACGCTCGGCTGGCACCTGAGGCCGGGGCCCGGGCCTTTATCATGCTCATGCTCGCGCCCTAGTGAGCAGTTCCCGGGACGAGCGCCGGGGGGCGTGCTGCGGCCTAGCTGCCGTCTGGAGCGGTTTGGGCGGAACGGGAAGAAGTTGGGCCCCGGCAGTGTTATATCTGGTCGATGCTAGAGATAGTCGCTCTGCCCAACCTAATGGTCGCCTGAGATGCGGTACTTCAGGCATGAGACCCTGCTCACCCTTGCTCGCAAGGCCCAAGCTGCCGCCGGGGACGGCGACGCCGCCCGGTTGCGCGTGGCCACCTCGCGCTTTGTAGACGAGCTCACCCGCCATCTCCACGAAGAGGCCCCTTCCCTGGTGGCTTTAACGCCTGCCCAAGCCCGCCTGGTCCGCAAGGGACAGCAACGGGTCCGTTCGGCGGCGGTCGCCCTGGCCGACCTGGCTGGGCACGACTGCCCCGGCCCTCCGGCCTCTTGCGCGGCCCGGGCCGACGAGCTCCTGGCGCTGCTCGCCATCCAAGCCGAAGACGAACGCCTGGCTTGGCACGGCGCAGTTGACTGGGCGGTGGCTGGGGAAAAGGTCACCTGACAAGGAGGAAGAAATGAATGACAACAACACCGCGGTGTACCCGGCGGCTACGGTTCAAACCGGCCAGCGGCGGCGGGAACTAGCGCCCGAGATCAACGACGCTTTCGAAAACTTCAGCCGGGCAGTCTTCCAGCCCGGCGCGCTGGCGGAAAAGACCAAGCAACTGATCGCAGTGGCCGTGGCCCATGTCACCCAGTGCCCGTACTGCATCGCCGGCCACAGCCGGCTGGCCCGGCGCAAAGGGGCAACCGACCAAGAGATCATGGAGGCTATTTGGGTGGCCGCGGAGATGAGGGCGGGCGGTGCCTATGCGCACTCCACGGTGGCGCTGCACGCGCTCGAAGCTGCCGAGGCAGGTGTGCGCTGATGGCCACCAACGGCAAGGCTCATTTCGGCTCCGGGCCGGCCGCCGACGCCACTCGGCGGATCCGCGAGGCGGGGCAAAGCGTATGGCTGGACAGTATCAACCGGGCCATGCTCCGCTCCGGGGCGCTGGCCCACTACGTCCGTGAGCTGGGCGTGACCGGGCTCACCTCCAACCCGACCATCCTCGGGCGGGCTATGGCGGGCAGCGCCGAGTACGACGCCTCGCTACAAGCTCACCTAGACGAGGGCCAGACCGACCCTCAGGACCTGGTCTACGCAGTAGCTCTGGAGGATCTGACGGAAGCGGCTGCGCTCCTGCGCCCAATCTGGGAAGCCAGCGGCGGCGATGATGGTTACGTGTCGGTGGAAGTGCCACCCGGCCTTGCCTACGACGCGGCCCGTACCGCTGCCTTTGCCCGCCGGCTGCGGGATATGGCCAGCTTCCCCAACTTGCTCGTCAAGATCCCCGGGACGTTGCCCGGCCTGACGGCCATGGAGGAGCTGCTCAACGCCGGCATCGGCGTGAATGTGACCCTCTTGTTCTCCGACGCGCAGTACGTCCAGACGGCTGAAGCCTACATACGGGCACTGGACCAACGCCGGTCTCGTGGCGCTACCCTGACCGTGCCCTCGGTGGCCTCGGTGTTCGTCTCCCGTTGGGACGCGGCGGCCGACCCGGGGTTGCCGGCCCACCTGCAGGGCACCCTGGGCCTGGCCATGGCCGCCAAGGTGTACGCCTCCTTCCAAGCCCTGCTCGCCAGCCCTCGCTGGCGGGAACTGGCCGCACGCGGCGCCCGCCCCCAGCGGGTGTTGTGGGCGTCGACCTCGTCCAAGGATCCGCGGTCACCCTCCGGGTATTACGTCAACCAGTTGCTGGCTCCCGGCACCATCGACACCATGCCGGAAAAAACGCTCTTGGCGTTGGGCCCGAGCGACGCCTGGGGGCCAGGGTTGAACGCCGACTTCGCCGCCGCCGAGCGAGCCGTGGCAACCATCGCAGGCAAGGGGCTAGACGTTAGGGCACTAGGCCAGTCCCTGCAACAGCAGGGCGCCTCACGCTTCAGTGCCGACTGGGACGCGCTGGTCGAGGCCATGGCGGCCAGAGTTGAGGCGGCCAATCTGGCCATGAGGTGTTGACCATGACCTACGCAGTCGATTGGGCCATCACGCCATCTCGACCCCTCGCCAATGCCCGGTCCGAGCACCAGCCTTCGGCTCCATTGGGTGGGGTGTGCGTTACATCCGCAGGTGCCCTGGTCGTGACCGAGCCCGCAAATGACCGCTTGGTTTGGACAGGTCACGACGGGAGCTCGTTCGTGGTGGGGGGGACGCCCGGTTTGGTGGACGGCCACCTCGCGGTAGCCCGGTTCCGGCGCCCGCTCGGCGTAGCCCCCGCTCCCGATGGCTCGGTGGTGGTGGCGGACACAGACAACCATGCCGTCCGCCGTGTCAGCCCTGACGGCGTGGTGACCACCCTGGCCGGAGGGATGTACGGCGCCACCAACGGACCGGGCGCTCAAGCCCGGTTCCGCCACCCTCACGGGGTGGCGGTGCGCCCCGACGGGGCTGTCGTGGTGGCCGACACGGTCAGCAACACCGTCCGGGTGCTTGACCTTGATGGCCAGGTCACCACGCTCTCGGGCAGCTCCTACGGTCACGATATCGGCGTCGGCGGTGCCCTCTTCCGCCGGCCCGAGGGCGTCGCGGTCGGGGCTGATGGCACCGTTTATGTTGCCGATACCGGCAACGACCGGGTCTGTGCCCTCGATGCTTGGGGCCGGCCCTACCTGGTGGCCGGCCGGCAGCGGCCCAGCCTGGCCCCGGCACCAGCCCCCGACCTGCGCTGGCCGACCAGCCTGGCCATAGCCCCCGACGGGAGGATCTACGTGACCGACGCGGCCAACAGCTTGGTCTACGAGATCAGCCCAGACGGGACGGCCACCGTGCTCCCAGGGGGGCAAGGCTGGCGCCCGGTGGCTCTGGCCCTGGCGAGCAACGGGGACCTCCTCGTCGCCGAGGCTCGCTGGTCGCCACAAGGCACCACCGGACGGCTGCGCACCGTCGCGCCGGCCAACGCCCCGGTCCCGCCGCAAGTGGCGAACTTGGGCGCCCACCATCCCGAGCTGCGCCTGGTCCCCGCCGGTAGCTAAGGGAGGGACCTTTTTCTCTAGTCGGGCCTAGAAGTGTAGGGTTACGCTGAGGCTCGTGACCACCTTGGCCCACCCCCTCGCCAATCAAAAGCCACAACGCAGTCACCCGCCCCGGCCGCGCTCGGCCCTACGGGCCGTCGCCCTACCTTCTGAGCACGGTGGTTGGGGCCTCACCGGTGAGCCCGTCCTGCTCGGCCTCCTGGTGGCGCCGAGCGTCTCGGGTGCTTTGCTGGGCATCGGCGCTCTGGCCGCCTTCTTGGCCCGCTCGCCGCTCAAGTTGGCCCTGGTTGACCAGTGGCGCCACCGCCGGTTGCCCCGTACCGTGATGGCTGCCGTCCTCGCCGCCGCTGAACTGGCCTGCTTGGGCGGCCTCCTCTCGGTGGTGGCTCTGCGCAGCGGCCGGGCCTGGTGGTTGCCGCTGGTAGCAGCCTTGCCTCTGGTTGGGGTAGAGATGTGGTTCGACATGCGCAGCCGGGGCCGCCGGCTCGTCCCCGAACTGAGCGGGGCGCTCGGCATTGCCTCCATCGCCGTCGCCGTCGCCCGGGCCGGTGGTGCCAGTTGGACAATGTCGCTTGGTTTGTGGACGGTACTGGCTGCCCGTTCCATCGGTGCCATCCCCTTCGCTCGAGCCCAGGTCATGAGGTGGAGGCACCGGCCCGCTCCGCTCTCTGGCCCGAGAGCGGCGCAGGCGGTCGCCGTCGTCATCGGCGGGGCAGGCTGGGCAGCCGGCGCGCTGCCCTTGGCATCGTGGGTCGCCCTCGCCGCCTTCGCTGGTTGGGCCCTTTGGTCTCTCCACCGCCCCCCTGTCCAGCCCAAGAGGCTCGGCTACAGCCAGATGGTCTTTGGGGTGGCTTTGGTGCTGGTGACCGCCGGGTCGCTCAGGCTGGCCTGACGCCGCGGGCCGGCTAGTTGCCGCGGGCGAGGAGGCCACCTGCCTTGACGGTCGGAACTAATGTCTGGAACCGGCCGGGCAACAAAGCCCCAGATGACGAGCGGTACCCGTTCATAGGCGACATTTCCGGCCCAAGGCCCTTCTCAGATGTTATTCTAGTTAGAGCTAGATATACTTTTGCCTAGGGAGGAACTGCCTTGACCATGACCGAAGCCGACGCCTTTGAAGCCATGTTGGCGCACCATCGCAGCCTGACTGAAGGCGTAGATCGTCGACTGGCGGCGTTGCGCAACGCTGTCGCGGCCAACGCGGCCTTCGAGGCCGCAGCCGCCCAACTGGTTGCCTACCTGGCCGAGGAGGTGCTCCCGCACGCCCAGGCCGAGGAGCAAACCGTCTACCAAGCGGCCGGCCAGAAAGACGATCTCGCCGCCACCGTCCAAGCCATGACGGCCGAGCACCGCCGGCTGGCCGAGCTATCGGAGAAGCTGGCCCGGGCCACTGAGGGCCAGGAGGCCTTGGTGGCCGCGGCCACCATCGGGCCCCTCTTCGCCACCCACGTGGACAAGGAGAACGACCTGCTGCTACCCCGCCTGCGGGCCGATAACCAGCTGGCGGGAGTGCTCAAGCAGATGCACGACCTGCTCAAGGCGACTGCCCCCGAGCCCCCGGCAGCCGCGGCCGGGGCCGCCGAGAGCCCCTTGGGCCCGGTCCTGGCCCTGTTGTTGCAGGCCGCCAAGGCCCTCTCCGGCGCGGGCCAGGGCGACCAGGCCTGCCGTCTGGCGGCCGAGGCCTGGGCCACGCTCCGTGGCCCCCGGCCTGACCTGGCGGTGCGGGTGACGGCAGCCTTGCACGGCCTGGTCCGGACGCTGACCCAAGAGCCGGTCAAGTTCAGTGACCGCACTGCGGGATCTGGCCCTGCCGGGGACGGTCCGGCCGATGGGGTCCTGGACGTCCGGGCCCTGGCCCCGGCCCAGCGGCACCAAATCATTTTTGCCAGCTACGCCGACTTGGTGCCGGGCACTGGCTTTGTCCTCGTGAACGACCACGACCCCAAGCCGCTGCGCTACCAGTTCGAAGCGGAGCACGCCGGCCAGTTCACCTGGGACTACCTGGAGGCGGGCCCCCGGGTCTGGCGGGTGCGCATCGGCCGGGCGGCAACGCTGAGCACGACGCCATGACGAGCACTCTCCCCGACCTCGACATAGCCGAGCTGGCCAGCCGGGAGTACCAGTACGGCTTTGCCAGCGATATCGACACCGATCTGGCGCCCAAGGGGCTTTCTGAAGAGGTAATCCGGCTCATTTCACAGAAAAAGGAGGAGCCGAACTGGCTCCTACAATGGCGGCTCTCGGCCTACCGGCACTGGCTGGCCATGTCCGAGCCAACCTGGCAGAACGTCCATTACGGCCCGGTCGATTACGCCGATATCATCTATTACGCCGCCCCCAAATCCAAAAAGAAGGGCCCGTCGAGCCTGGACGAGGTCGATCCCGAGGTGCGGGCCATGTTCGACAAGCTCGGGATCTCTCTCGCCGAACAGGAGCGGTTGTCCGGGGTGGCGGTAGACGCCGTCGTCGACTCGGTTTCAGTGGTGACCACCTTCCAGCGCAAATTGGCCGAAGCGGGCGTGATCTTCTGCTCGTTCTCGGAGGCAGTGCGTACCCACCCTGACCTGGTGCGTCCCTACCTGGGATCAGTCGTCCCCTATCGGGACAACTTCTTCGCCACCTTGAACTCGGCCGTCTTTTCGGATGGATCCTTTTGCTATGTGCCAAAAGGTGTGCGCTGCCCCATGGAGCTGTCCACCTACTTCCGCATAAATGCAGCCGGTACAGGCCAGTTCGAGCGCACGCTGATCGTGGCCGAGGAGGGGGCGACCGTCAGCTACCTCGAGGGCTGCACGGCACCCCGGCGCGATGACAACCAATTGCACGCGGCCGTGGTCGAACTGGTGGCCCTGGAGGGGGCCAGCATCAAGTACTCGACGGTGCAGAACTGGTACCCCGGCGACGCCCAGGGCCGGGGTGGTATCTACAACTTCGTTACCAAACGCGGCCGCTGCGCCGGTGCCGGGTCCAAAATCTCTTGGACGCAGGTGGAGACGGGGTCGGCCATCACTTGGAAGTACCCGGGAGTTGTCCTCCAAGGCGAGGGCTCAGTCGGCGAGTTCTATTCGGTGGCACTGTCCGCCAACCACCAGCAGGCCGACACCGGGACGAAGATGGTCCACATCGGCAAGGGCACCAAGAGCACCATCGTGTCCAAAGCCATCTCTGCCGGCCACGGCCAGAACACCTACCGAGGCCTGGTAAAGATGCTGCGCTCGGCGGAGGGGGCCCGCAATCACACCCGTTGCGACTCGCTCCTTATCGGGCCCCAGTGCGGAGCGCACACGTTCCCCTACATCGAGGTCAAGCACCCCTCGGCCCAGGCCGAGCACGAGGCCACCACCTCCAAGGTGAGCGAGGACCAGCTGTTCTACTGCCGCCAGCGGGGCATCTCCGAGGAGGAAGCGACGTCGATGATCGTGAACGGCTTCTGCCGGGAAGTTTTCCGGGAGCTACCCATGGAGTTCGCCGTAGAAGCTCAGCGCCTCTTGTCGGTCAGCCTGGAAGGGACGGTCGGCTAATGCTCGCCGTCCAAAACCTGCACGCGGGCATAAGCGGGAAGGAGATCCTGCGTGGCCTGTCTATGGACGTACAGGCGGGCCAGGTGCACGCGGTGATGGGGCCGAACGGGTCAGGCAAGAGCACCCTGGCCCACGTACTGGCCGGCCGGGGCCCCTACGAGGTGACGGGAGGCCAGGCCCTCTTCGATGGCGCCGACCTATTGGGGATGGCACCTGAAGAGCGGGCGGCGGCCGGCCTTTTCCTTGCCTTCCAGCACCCGGTAGAGATCCCGGGTGTGGCCAACATGTACTTCTTGCGTACCGCCCTCAACTCACTGCGCCACCAGCGCGGGCAAAGCGAGGTAAGCCCGGGCGAGTTCCTCCGCCAGCTGGAAGACAAAGTGAGCCAGGTCGGCTTGGACCGGACGCTCCTCCAACGCTCGGTCAACGAGGGCTTCTCCGGTGGGGAAAAAAAGCGCAACGAGGTGCTTCAGATGGCTCTTTTCGAGCCGCGGCTGGCCATCTTGGACGAGACCGACTCAGGTCTCGACATCGACGCTCTGCGAGTGGTGGCGGACGGGGTCGAGGCGCTCAGGGGCCCGCAGCGGGCCTTCGTGATCATCACCCATCATCAGCGCCTCTTGGAGTACGTAAGGCCCGACCGGGTGCACGTCCTGTCCGGGGGCCGCATAGTCCGCTCAGCTGGGCCGGAGCTGGCCTCGGAGCTGGAAGCGAACGGCTACGGCGAGGCCCGCACCGGGCGGAGCACCGACGAGTTGGCCAGGGCAGGAGCGTCCCGGTGAGCCCCATCACGGCCCTGGCCGCCCGGGGGCCCGACACCCCCCCTCTCTGGCGCCCGCCGCCGCGCCCAGGCGAGCCGGCTTGGCTCGCCACCCGTCGCCGCGAGGCTACCGGTTGGGTGGAGGAGCACGGTTTCCCCACCACCAAGCACGAGGACTGGCGCT
>JAKAWM010000128.1 GCA_021827285.1 Actinomycetes bacterium
CGACGAGCAGCCCGACCGGTACCAAAACAACGCAAGCGCAAAGAGTAAGCACTGTATAGTTGGCGACCCGCTCAAACCGGCTAAGCATTCCGGCGGCCCTCCACGAGCTTGACAATAATCAGTGTGACAACCAAGGACGCAGCGAGCATGACCACCCCCAAGGCCGCCGCTGCACCCACGTTCTGGCTCACGAACGCGTCGTTGTACAAATTGATTGCCGGGGTCACACTTGAGGTGCCAGGCCCGCCCTGGGTCACCAGCCAGATTATGTCGAAGGCCTGGAAGGCAGCAATGACTGACAGCGTCATGGCAACCGCCAGTTGGCCTCGGAGCCCGGGTAGGGTCACGGCAAAGAACTCCCGAACCGGTGAGGCGCCGTCCACCTTGGCAGCGTCGTAGAGCTCGGTCGGTATGGCTTGGATACCGGCGAGGAACAGGACCATGCAAAACCCGAACGCGACCCAGGCACCTATGAGGCCGAGCACGTCCAAGGTAATGGAAAAGCTACCAAGCCAGTCTTGCTCCAAGAAAGCCAACCCCAATCCGCCGAGGGCGCCATTGACTGGGCCGGCCGGGGCCAAGAGAAGCCTCCAGATCACGATCACGACAACCGACGACAGGATCTGCGGCAGGAAAAGGACTGTACGGTAAAAGCCCATCCCGTGCATTCCGCGTCGCCCGATAATGGCAGCGGTGAACAGCCCCACCACGATGGGTACGCCCGCGTAAAACAGCACGAGGACACCAGTGTTCGCGATGCCCTCGCGCATCACGGGGTCGGTCCAGATGGAGATGTAGTTACTGACACCCACCCAGCTGGCTGCGCCGATGCCGTCCCAGGAAGTGAACGAATACCACACACCCTGTGCAAGCGGCACCAGAACGAACACGGCAAAGACGGCCATCGCCGGCAGGACGTACAGGTACGGTCCCAGATCAGTTTTCCGTTTCGGCCCACGAGGAGCCGACCCGCGCTCGAGTATCTTCACGTAGCCCCCCGAGGCGGGCAGCGGACCGCCCGCCTCGGCTACCAGGGTCTCAGGAGTTGTGGAACGCACTGTAGTCAGCCTGCAGTGCGGCAGTGAACGCCTGAGGCGTCATTCGCCCGGCCACGAGCGACTGCCCAGCCCTTTCTAGCGTCGTCAACATGGTCAGCGTGCTCAGATCGAAATAGGGGACGTACCCGTTGCTCTTCGCCACGTTGTTCGCCAGGGTGAGCTCACTACGGAAGATCGGGCCTTCCTGAGTCGAACTGGCCTTCACTGGTATCTGGGGCACAAGGCCCAGCTTCACGGCTATCTTGCCTGCCTCAGGCCCGGAGACGAAGTTGAGGTACTGAGCGGCAAGGTCCACGTACTTGCAGCTCCGGCTGATGCCAAGCGGCTGGTTTGAGTTGTCCTGGTCCTCGGCCTTGCCGTTCGGGCCATCTAAAGCGAACACGCCAGTGCGGGCGTCCTGAGCGGGTGTACCCGAGTAACCCGGCCATGCGGGGTAGAAAAGACCTTTCCCGCTGAAGAAATTGTTCTCCGCCTGGCTGGAGCTGATACCGAGCACGCTTTTCGGGAAATAACCGTCCTTTGCCCAGCCCTGGATTGTGGCAGCAGCCTTGTCCATCCCTATGGAGGCGACCGTCGGCCTGCCGATCCCGTAGACAAAATTAGCGAGCTTTTGTGCAGGCGTTATCGCGTCAAGCACCTGGTAGAGGGGTACCGTGATCTGGACCTGGTCCTCTAACCCAAGCTCCATCGGCACGATCCCATGGGCCTTGGCAGCTGCCATGTCGTGCTCAAGTTCAGCCAAGGTAGATGGGACGGGCAAGTGCAACTGCGACAGCAGGTCTTTGTTGTAATAGACGCTCTGCGGCCCCGCCAGTACGGTGGCCATCTCGTAGAGGTTGCCGGTACCGAGCTCCTTACCGTTCTGGGACACCATTTGCTGCGCCAGCACCGCCGTCGGGTACCTGCTGAACCAATGGTACTGCGCGGCGTACTTGTTCAGCGGGACGAGCAGGTGGTCTTTGGCCAGCACGCCCACGCCAGACCAGCCTTCGTTCGCGCCAATAATGCATGGGGCTGACGGCGACGCGGCCCGCAGGCGGATTGTACTAACGTCGGTGTTGAAGGATATGGTAGTGCGTTTGATCGTCACACCAGGGTTCTGTTGCTCGAAGGCCTTGTTGACGTCGATAAAGAAGGTGTTGTCCGGACCGGTGGGGTTCCAGTCCAGTTCGGTCAAGGTTATTGATTGGCTGTGCGCGGCTAGGTGAGCCGCGGTTGCCTGCGCGGCCCCTCCCGAAGGTAGCAGGGCAACGGCTACCAGCGCGGGAAGGGCTAGGGCCTGTCGGCGTGGTCTCATCTGTCTGTACCTCCATAGGTAATCGTTGACATGTCTCCTCTGTTTCCTTTTGGCTTGTTTGTCCAGATTGTTCTTTGTCTTTCTTTTCAGCTTGATTTTTTCATATTCAGACGCTTTAGCCCCCTGTTGTTGCATTGAGTCAACGAGCAGTCTGGTAATAGGAGGCTGCCCAACTGGGCGCATCGGGGTCAAAACCTCCCAGCCGGGCTAGCCTGATGGCCAAGGCCGCAGATGCCGGGAACATAACAGCGCCCATCACACGTTCGTCAATGGGAGAACGAGGGACCGGGGCGCGCAGTACCTTAGCGCCCGCACGCTCAAAGATCCCCTCGGCCTCAGCTAGCAGCGGGTCCTCCCCTGCTGATGGGAGCGTGAACGCCAAGTCATCGCTCGCAAGCGGGTACATACCAGAAGTGGCTGCCTCTCGTGTCTCGCTCCCCTCGGTTGGAACGCGTGCCACCTCCTTCAAAAGAAGGGCGGCTTCAAGTGCCGCCGCCCAGCCGGCGCCGCTGGCGCAGGTGAGCGCTGACCTAGGCACCGCCTCCAACTCGCTCAAAGCATCTCCGCTCCAACGAGAAGCCTGGTCTATCGCGGACTCAGTAATAGCGGGGAGGTCCCTTAGCTGCCGGCTTAAGACAACGTCATCTACGACCATGGCCCAGATCGATAAGACCGCCGCGACAGCCCCGCAGAACACCTGGCTGTGGGTCAGTGCCCGTTGGTGGAGCACTTGAAACTTGGCGATCACCCCAGCACCCCGAGCGACGGTCGACTCGGGTGAGGAAGTGACGGCTATATAGGGCCTCGGGGCGCCCTTGTCGATGGCTTCCACCAGGTCGCGGAACTCCCCCGAGGACGAGACCGCCACAAAGATGTCGTCAGGTCGCCATGCAAAGCGGCCTCTGGCTACGAAGCCCGACGGCACCGCGCAGACTTCTGGGCCAGGCTGCAGACCTCTTAGCGACGCCAGCCACAGCGCACTGGCAACGTAGTAGGCGGCTCCGTTGCCACTTACTACGAGCCGGCTCGCACCCCTCGAGGCAACCAGTTTCGCCGCCGCTTCAAACCCCTCCCGATTGTCCAACGTGGCCGCCAAGGCTGCTGGGATCTCAGCGACATCCTGCCAGAGCCCTGACAGTACGCCACCAAGATACTGCGGGTACTTACCATCGTGGTCCATCGAGTACCGAAACCTCCTTTTGTCGGTGACAGGCCCGGCCTACCGGGCACGGTGGCATTGGGCAACCGTCCTCGCGAGCTAGAGCGGCGAAGCCGCCCCTGAGAGCTGGGCCGGGGACGAGAGCACAGTTAGAAACGGAGCGGTCGCAGTTAGCTCCGTACCGGTGCCGAGAGCGGCCAGCAAGCCTGACGCGGCGACCGTCTCGACCAGCGCGTCGGTGACCTCCGAGCCACTGAGGGCGATGGCCTCGAGCACAGCACCAGTGACCGGGGGCGCTGTCGACCGCACCACTCTCGCGTGGGGCGCGAGCGTCGTAACACTGTCTGCAAGGCGCCTCGCCAAGGTCGACGTTGGGTGCCGCAACAGGCCCCCTGTCAGGACGACGCTAAAGCTCGAGCCGAGGCCGACTTTCTGCGTGGCAACCATGACGTAGGGGGCGAGATGAGCTGTATAGCTGGCCACGATGTCACGAGCGACGGCGTCGCCCCTGGCGTCCGCGTCAAGTAGGGCGGCTCCGGCAGCTCCTTCCCACCCTTGAGCCCTAGAAGAACTGCGGCGCTGCGTCAGTGTGTGCAGCAGCGCTTCTTCATCCGTTTCCCCGTAGAGGCCGAGCAACGTCTCCCTCAGCGACGTCGGTGGGCCGATGCCGAGGGTGGCCCGGTAAACGGCCCCCAGTGCTTGGCGCCCGAGCCAACCTGCACCCCCCACCGGCAACCAGAAGCTCCCATGCCAGATGTCGCCACCAGGGCCACGGGCGCCTACGGCAGCGCCGGTGCCAAGCACTACTGCCGCACCGGTGCCGCTACGCTCCGCAAGGCGCACGGGCCCTACTCCGTCGTTGAGGACCCTGACTCGACCCGAGAGACCTGCGCGATGCGATAGCTCGAACCGGTACAGCTCATAGTCTTCTGGCCAATCAGCCCCTGCGAGGCTCCCGACCGTGGCCGCAACGTCCGCCGCCGAGACACCCGCCCCGGCGAGAGCCTCCCGGACAACCCCGACGAGCACATCGAGTGCCTCCTGTGCCGAAGCTGCCCCGTAGATGTCACTGCACGTCCCATGCCCGGTCCCGAGCACCTCGCCGTAGGTAGTGGCGACGACGGCAACGGTCTTGGTGTTGCCGCCGTCGATCCCCAGTACAACCTCAGTTGTCACTGCAGCCGCTCGGGCAGGAACGGTGCCAAGGCCCGCGCCATCTCGTTATAGACGGCTTCCGCCTTCGCCAGGGAGAAGACGAGAGGGTTGGCCACCAATGCTCTTATTGCACTTTGGCGGTCACCGGCCCAAGCCGCTTCGGCCGCCGCCACCTGGTACTCAGCCAACATTTCCACTAACCCGCGCACGGCTGGTTTCAAGGCCGGCTGGGCGATCGGGGTAAAACCTTGCTTGTCTACCCGGCAAGGGAGCTCTACCACGACGTCCTCGTCGAAGCCTGCCGCAGGTCCACCGGTGTTCAAGATGTTGACAGGGAGCACTGACCCTTTGTCGTTGAAAACGGCGTCCATCGCATCGAGGGCCAGTTCAAGTTCGTGGATGCCGCCCCTCGAGCGCCCCGGGTCTAGCTGAGGATTGTCCGACTCTGCCTGCTCCCGGTAATGTCGCCAGTAATCAGGCACCTTGGCGAGGATGTCCTCGGATCTCGTCGTGGGCTTGGCCTTGAGCTCAGCAAGAACCTCGGGCTTGAAATAGTAGTACTGGAAGTACTCAGATGGCACAGCGTCCATGACCGTTGACAAGTGGAGCATGCGCCGTTGCAGATTGCTAAGGCTGGGGTCGCTCATACGCTCGTCGTACCGTTCCCTGATGGCTGCGATCAGGTCCGTCCCCTTGTACTCATGGCGGACGCTCCAGCAGTTGTGGTTGACGCCCACCATGGTGACGTCGAGCTCTTCGGGGTCCAGCCCCGCCGCCTCGGCGAGAAATCGCGGGAACAGGATCGGGCCTTCACAGAAGGAGGCGATCGGCACCTCAGAGTTGGTGGCGACCGCTTGGGACACGATGTTGACCGGGTTGGTGTAGTTGAAGATCCTCGCTTTGGGGCAGACGGCTTCTATATCTTGGCAGATCTCTTTCATGACGTGCACCGACCTAAGCGCCATGAAGAACCCCCCTGGGCCCTGCGTCTCCTGACCGATGACGTCGTGCTTCAAAGGAACGCGCTCGTCGATGACCCGGGCTTCGAACCCCCCGGGGCGGAACGCGGTCAGGACAGCGTCGCAGTCAGCCAAGCCGGCACGCCTGTCGGTGGTCGCACTGAAAGTGACTGAGGCACCCTTTGCCTTGGCGAGGCGCTCCCCAAACCGGCGGACAAGCGCCAGACGCTCCTCGTCCAAGTCGATGAGTACCACTTCAGATCCCGCGAACCCGACTGCTCGCTCCAGGAGGGAGGCTACGGTGCCCGGGGCACGAGTAGACCCACCACCGACGTACGCGACTTTCACAGATGCCATAATGTGTGTTCCTCCTTTATGTGATGTTGCGGCCGAAATGAGCTGCACCCCTAGTAGTCAGGCCCGGCCGGACATCCAGACGTCTCGGTACAGCCGAAGGTTGCAGTTATAAGAGGCTGCCGTCATGGCCTACACCTCCTCTCGTCGGGCCCGACGCGGGCCTAGCCGAGCTGGCAGCTCGCCCGGTGACATTGCCATGAGCGGGCCGGAGGAGGCTCGCCTCGAAACGGTAGCGGTCCCCCGGGTAGGAGGACCAGTGCCGCTCGAAGACATTGCCGTCCTGGTCAAAGGTAATCTGGGTGGCCTGCAGCAGGGGCGAGCCAGGTGCCACGTCCAGCAGTTCCGCCTCGGCGTCGCTGGCAGCCCGAGCCTCCACCACATAATCGGCTCTCGCTGCTACCAGGCCCCACCGCTCCTCGAGGAAGCGGTAAAGCGAGAGTTGCGTAAGGTCGACAGAGCCTAGCGCCTCCGCCAAGCCGTCTATCCGAGCCAGTGCAAAATGGCTCCGCTGGAGCACCACCGGCACGGAGTCCATGAACCGCAGCCGCTCGAGTACCAATAGACGAGAACCGGGCGCCACGCACAGTGTGTCCGCCTCGTCAAGCGACGCCGGGCGAGTCTCCAGGTTGAGGACCTTGGCGCTCGGTACGAGCCCTCGCCCTTCCGCCAACTCGCTGAAGCTGAGGAGAGCGTTCGGTGGTTCGCTCAAAGGTTCGCGCGCGACATACCAGCCGCGGCCCCATGAGGCTCTGAGCTGGCCGTTCTCGGCCAGCGTGGACAATGCCCTTCGCAACGTGACCCTGCTAACTGAAAAGTGCGCGCACAACTCCCGCTCGGTGGGTAAACGCCCCCTCAGCTGTCCTTGGTCGATCTGGGCCCTCAGCACCGAAGCTACCTGCATGAACTTGGGCCAGGTGGCAGACACCCCTTCCTCGTACCTGGCCGGCGCAACCATGGATCTGATCCTACCACTACGATCCACTTCGTCGCAAGTGGTCTAGAAAACTGAGACCATTAATGTCAACGTTGCACAAGTGGTCAGGGACACCTTCAGCTCGCCTACAGGTCCGGGGGCAGGGACACAACCTTTGAGCGAATCGGTGCAAGCAAAAGACGCCCTAGGCTCCGGACCGAAGATGAGCGCCCAAGCCAGCATCGTGTCGCCCATTGGCTGACAGCCGCAGCGAGGCTGTGACGAGGCTCTCGGCAAGGGGCCGGGAGCTCCCTTAGCAGGTCAGGGCTCGCTTTGGCTACGAGGTCGTCGAGGACCTCGGGAAGGTGCAGACTGTTCTTCACGGCCATCGTGTTCCTCCTTTGACCTGGTTGGTTGCCTCTTCAAAGGACCATGCGGTGGCCGCCCGAGTTGGTGCCCCCCCCGCCAGCAGCCGGGTTGGCGGATGTTATAGAACTCGCTGAATGATCACGGCCGGGTGAGAGAGCGGCACTGAAATTGGTGACAAACCGTGGTCATGGTGGCAGTTGCTGCCCCAGAGCTGGGCGAAGGTATCGTCGTACTCAGCGGCCTGCCGGTTGCGTTCACAACCTCTTGGCCGCGAGGCTGCAACACGAACACGCCCTTCCCCCCAGTGCCTTGGGCGGGCGATTATCAAGAGGTGGTCTTTTGTGCT
>JAKAWM010000129.1:0-6610 GCA_021827285.1 Actinomycetes bacterium
CTTCGGTGACAACGACCGCCTGGCTGCCCTGGTGGCTCACCTCCTGCAGGCTGACCTGCTGGTGCTGCTCACGGACGCGCCCGGCTTGCTCACGGCCGATCCCCGCCTCGACCACCAGGCTTCGCTGGTGGAAGAGGTGCTCGAAGTTAACCAGGTGCTTTCCATGGCCGGCGGGGCCGGTAGTGCCCGGGGGAGCGGGGGGATGGCTTCCAAGCTGGCCGCGGCCAGAATGGCGGCTTGGTCCGGTGTACGGGTGGTGATCGCCGCCGCCGACCGGCCCGGTGTCCTCCCCGACGCCCTGGCCGGGCGCCGTGGCGTAGGAACCGTCGTACGGCCCCGGCGCC
This sequence comes from Actinomycetes bacterium, assembly GCA_021827285.1. Lineage (GTDB taxonomy): Bacteria > Actinomycetota > Acidimicrobiia > Acidimicrobiales > Palsa-688 > JAKAWM01. The sequence continues at coordinate 345 of JAKAWM010000129.1, forward strand.
AGCGGTTGCCGGCCAGAAAACTCTGGATAGCCTTCGCTCTGGCGCCCGCGGGGACCGTGGTGGTGGACGACGGCGCCAAGCGGGCGCTCATGGAGCGTGGCGTCTCCCTGCTCCCGGCCGGGGTCCGGCTGGTCAAGGGCGACTTCGCGCCCGACGACGCCGTCGAGGTGGCCGGCCTCGACGGGCAGGTGTTCGCCAAGGGACTGGTCCGGCACGGGTCGGTGCAGCTGGCCGAGTGGGCAGGGTGCCAGACCTCAGAGCTGCCGGCGGAGGTCCCTCCCGAGGTCATCCATCGTGACGATCTGGTGCTGCTGCCCTGAGGGCTTTGGCTCCCGGGTCAGGACCCGGGCGATTGGCAAAGATCCCAGGTCCTGAGCACCGGGGCAGGTACCGGGGCGCTGCAAGGGCCTTTCGACTCCCCCACGAAGGACCAGGAGCCGCCAGCCGCTTTTTCGAAGGCCGCCACCACGCTGAACTGGGCGAGCAGCGTCCCGTGCACTGCAGCCGTGGGCACGAAGCGGGCGATGGCCCAGTAGGTGGGGATGGCAGGCTGGGAGGCAAAATAGACCGAACCGGGTGCTGTCGAGGCGACGTCTACGGCGCCCAGCCCCGAGCCGCCCGGGTCAGCTAGCACCCATGCCTCTCGCAGGGCCGGCCCTAGTCCTGCCGGCGTCGGGAGGTTGCGGGCCGGGCTGGAGGCCAAAAGGGGGCTGTTGGCATTGATCGGCCGGGCGCCCCCCCTACCGGCCCCGGGGTTCGATGGCGCAGACGCAGTTACCGGCTGGGAACTGGACGTGACCCCCTGCATGGCACCTGCCCCCCGATGAGAGGCAGGTGTGGTCACGATGCCGGTTTGCCTGGGACCGGTCAAGCCGGCACTGGTCGGGCGCGGGGAAGAGCCCTGGGCGGGCTTGTCCGGGTTGGGTAGGAGCCAAGCCAGGCCGGCGATCGTCAGCCCTAGGATTACCAGGCCCGCCCGCACGAACGTCAGCCTCTCGAAGGTGCGCCCGCGCACCACGACGAGCCTGCGGCCTTCCCGGGTCCGCTCGGAACTGTGCCGAGGCTTATAGAGCAGGTCCTCAATCCTGCGCACGGTTGCTATTCTCTCGCACGCCGGGCGCCAGGACGTGGATTCTTCTCCGATAGCGTGCAAGGGTGCCGCGACGGCGCCGCCGGTCGTGAGAGGGCCAAGGAGGCAGGATGCAGCTGGGGATGATAGGGCTCGGGCGCATGGGCGCCAATATGGTACGCCGGTTGATGAAGTCGGGGCACGCTTGCGTCGTGTATGACGTCGACGAAGGCGCCGTCAAGTCGCTGGTGGCAGAGGGAGCGACTGGGGCCGGCAGCCTTGAGGATCTCGTGACCAGGCTGGAGCCGCCTAGGCCAGCCTGGGTCATGGTCCCGGCTGGGTACACGGGGGAAACGGTGACCCAACTGGCGAGCCTGATGTCCCCCGGTGACGTCATTATCGATGGTGGCAACTCGCATTACCGGGACGATATAGTTCGCGCCGGCCAGCTAAAAGACAGGGGCATCCATTTCGTTGACGTGGGCACGAGCGGAGGTGTCTTCGGTCTCGAGCGTGGCTATTGCCTCATGATCGGTGGCGAGACCGAAGTAGTCGACCACCTGAGCCCCATTTTTGCTGCCATCGCTCCGGGGCTGAGCGCCGCGCCCCGCACGCCCGGCCGTAGCGGTGAACCCTCCCGTTCGGAACAGGGCTATTTGCACTGTGGCCCGTCCGGTGCAGGCCACTTCGTGAAGATGGTCCACAACGGGATCGAGTACGGGATAATGGCCAGTTATGCTGAGGGCCTGGCCATCCTGGCCAAGGCCAATGTGGGCAAGATGGTCGCCGGCACCTTTGACGCGGAAAACACTCCCCTTTCGGAGCCGCAGTTCTACCAGTACGACTTGGACGTGGCCGAGGTGGCCGAGGTCTGGAGACGGGGCAGCGTGGTATCGTCCTGGTTGCTTGACCTGACCGCCCACGCCCTCTTCGAGGATCCCAAGCTTGGCGCCTTCGGGGGCAGGGTGTCAGATTCGGGCGAGGGACGATGGACCATCAAGGCGGCGATCGATGAGGCGGTGCCCGCCCACGTGCTGTCGGCTGCGCTTTACGAGCGTTTCAGCTCCCGGGGTGAGGCGGACTTTGCCGACAAGGTACTTTCGGCCATGCGCAAGGAGTTTGGCGGCCACGCTGAGCAGGCCGGCCACTCCGGGTAGAAACCGGCCGCTCCGGGCCGCTCCGGGTAGAAAAGGGCACCCTGGCGGGCGCAGGCCGGCACCTTTGGCCCGCCTCGCCGCTCAGCAAACCCCGTGAGTGCCCCGGGGGTGCGCCCGCTGCCGGCTCTCCCGAGGCGGGGAGCTTGCCGGGCCCTTGCCTGCACGGGGCCGGGCGGGCGCGGTCTCCAAGCGCGCCGGCTTCGCCTGATCGAGCAGGGCCACGGTCCGGCTCAGGTCGCCCACGAGCAGGTCGGCCATGTCGCGCGAGAAGTTCTCCTTCACCACCACCCGCAGTACGGCCACATCCTGTGCGTCAGGGGCCAGCGTGTAGGCGGGTACTATCCAGCCCCTCTGACGGAGATGGGCGGCAATGTCAAAGACGTTGTAGTGCCGCCTCGGCCCCTGTAGGCGAAAGCACACCAGGGGGACGGTGCGGGGCTTGCTAAGAACTTCGAAATGGCCGGTTTCTTCAATGGCGCGGCGGAGGTAGGCGGCAGTTGCTTCGAGGCCTTCGATAACGGCGACATAGCCCTCCCGGCCCAGGCGTAAGAAGTTGTAGTACTGCGCCAGTACTTGGCCCGCACCCCGGGAGAAATTGAGGTTGAAGGTAGGCTGGTCCCCCCCGAGGTAGTTGACGTGAAAGACGAGCTCTGCGGGCAGGTCGGCCTCATGGCGCCAGATGACCCAGCCCACCCCGGGGTAAACGAGCCCGTACTTGTGGCCGGAAGCGTTTATCGAGCGGACGAGCGGGAGGCGGAAGTCCCAAAGTAGGTCCGGGCGGTTAAATGGAGCGACGAACCCGCCACTGGCCCCGTCCACGTGTATAGGCACGTCCCAGCCGGTGCGCTCGTTCATTTCCATTAAGGCGTCGTTGAGCTCGGCAATGGGCTCGTACTCGCCGGTGTAGGTGCTGCCCAGTATGCCGACCACGCCGATGGTGTTCTCGTTAACCAACTGGAGTGCCTCGTCCGTCCCGATGACGTAACGGTCGGCGGTGAGCGGCACGTAGCGCGGTTCCACCTCAAAATACCGGGCGAATTTTCCCAGCAGACCTGCACATTTGCCCCCATCACCAAGTTGGGGGCGCCGGTGGGCCTGCCCTGGCCTTGCCTTTTGGCCCGCCAGCGCCATTTCATGGCCAGGCCGGCCAGGTGTATGGCCTCCGATGAGCCCACAGTGGCGCAGCCGACCGTCGTCTCCTGCTCGGGTGCGTGGAACAGCCGGGCCAACATGTTGACGCAGCGGTTCTGTAGCTCTGCCGTCTGAGGGTACTCGTCGGCATCGATGTAGTTGCGGCCGAATGACTCGGCCATGAGCTTGTCGGCTTCGGGTTCCATCCAGGTGGTGACGAAGCTGGCCAGGTTGAGCGACGGGTTGCCGTCCAGGTTGAGCTCGTCGTGGACGATCTGGTAAGCGACCTGCGCCGGCATGCCGCGCTCGGGCATCTCGTAGCGAGGGACGGGTTCGCGCAGCTGGCGGGAACTATAGGCCGGGGCGATGAGGCCGTTCTGGCCCTCCAGCTCCTCGGCCTTCATCTTTCTGGCCAACACAGCCCAAAGGCTAGCTGTCTCGCCGGCGTCGCCCGCCTTGTTCGCCTCGCCCGCCTTGTTCGCAGCGGGGTTGGCGGGCTGTTGCTGGCTCGCCGCTCTTAGAGGGCGGTGCAGCGGTTGAGCGCGGCCAGGAAGCGGGGCCCGATGGCCTGCGACTGCTGAGAGAGGCTCTCCATCTGGCTCACATCGGTCTGCGCCTTGGCCTGGCCCTTGGTCTGGCCGGCAGCCAGGAAGACACTTTCAAGCTGGATGAACGAGGACAGCAGCTGGGTGTCCTGCTGGCCGAGGGCAGCCGCCTCCCGGCACTGGGAAGCCTCCCGCTTCGACGCCGACAGGTCGGTTTGGGCTCGACCGAGCCGGTCCCGGACCTGGCCCAGCTGGCTCTTGGTCAGGCTGAGCTGCTGTTCTGCCCGGGCCATCGTGTGCAGCACAAGAGCCAGGCGGCCATTGGCAGCGTGTAGCTCCTCCTCGGCCACCGCGAAGCGAGCCTGGGTGGCCTGGTGCTGTTGCTGCGCCATTCGCAGGGTGGCACCAAGGGCGTTGGCGTGCTGTTCGACCCCGGCCAATTGCTGCTGGAGCGCGGTGACATCAGCCTTGGTGGCGGCGAGCTGTTGCGTGCGCTGAGACAGGGTACCGTTCGTCCCCGCCCCCCAGGCCAGGGCGGCAACCAAGGCGACGGCCATGCCCAGCCCGCCAGCCGCGGCGGCCGCCGCCCGGGAGGGTAGGTGCCTGGATGTAGCGGGCTCCAGAGCCGAGGCGGGGGCCAGGCCGGGAGAGGGGGTAGGAGCCGGCCGAGCGGCACCAGACTTGGGCGCCTCACGGGGCGCGTAGGGGTGGTACCGGAGGGCCCCGGGCGTGAGGTCAAGCACTGGGCCCGCCGGCACCCCGCCGGCCCGTTCCGCAGTCTCGGGACGCATTCTGGCCGTCGCAGCTGCCAGAGCCTGCGAGAGTGGAGGTGGGTCATCTCTACCGGGCGCGACGGTCCGGCAGACTTCCGCCCCGGCAGAGGCCCGGGGTGGGGGCTTGGCCGGGGCAGAGGCCCGGGGTGGGGGCTTGGCCGGGGCAGAGGCACGGGGTGGGACGGTGGCGACGGCGGGCGGCCGGCCCGCGGAACGGCTGGGCAGAGGCTTACGTTGAGCTGATGGCGCCACCCCAGGCGAAGGGGACTTGGGAGCCCGGGGGGCCGCCCAAGGCCGGGCGCCTGGGGGCAGGAGCTGCGAGAGGATCTGGCCGCTGGCGCGCTGGGCGCCGCTGGTACCGGTCTCGCCGTTGTACTCGGTCAGGAAGGCCTGGAGGGCGTGGTCCAACCTGTTTTGCCAGGCGGTATCCGTGGGCACAGTCGCCGGCGCGCCGGTTGAAGACTGGCCGCTGGCTGCTTGCACCGTTGCCTCCCATCGTCCTGCGGCCGGCGCCGAGTGCTCGCACAACCCCGACGCGCCCCGTGTTCCCCTCATCGGTACGGGACTATGAAAACTTGAGCGGTTTCTGACTGCTCTCGCTAAGTCGGTGGTAGTTCGGCACAGGTTGCTCGCAGATGGGTAAGTCGCCCCTCCCGGACCACCTGGAGCTCGACGGGTCTGCCGATGTAGCGCTCGGTAAGCAGGCCTTGCAACTCGCTTACGTCCCCAACGGGCATGGTGTCGAGCGCCACGATCACGTCGCGCGGGCGGACGCCGGCGTGGGCGGCCGGGCTGGTTGCTACGAGGGAGACGACTTCGACGCCCTTGGAGAAGCCGGTAGCTTGAGCAACGGCGGGCGGCAACCGGCGAGGCCCACCACCGATCCCCAGGTAGGCTCGCCTAACTAGCCGGCCAGCCGCGAGGGTGCCGATTATCCCCCTGGTCGCTCGGTTGATAGGCACGGCCATCCCGAGCCCCTGCCCGATCATGGGGCCCACCAGGGCGGTGTTGATGCCCACCACCTCTGCCGCGCTGGTGGCCAAGGCGCCTCCGGAGTTGCCCGGGTGCAGGGCCGCGTCCGTCTGGATGACGTCGCCCAGCAGGCGGGTAGAGCCCCCGGACGAAGCCGTCAGGCTACGGCCGAGCGCGCTGACTACTCCGGCGCTGACAGAGCCTTCGAAGCCGAGGGGGTTGCCTATGGCGACGACGAGCTGGCCGACGCGCAACCGTCCCGCGTCCCCGAGGGGTGCAGGTCGGTGACCGTCCCCGGCCACCCGCACCACGGCCAAGTCACTGAAACGGTCACTCCCGATCACCTCGAAAGGGATCTCTTCCCCGCTGACGAAGCCTGCTGTCCCCCGGGAAGCACCCTGCACGACATGGGCCGAGGTCACGGCCAGCCCGTCCGCTGAAACGAGGACCGCAGATCCAGAGGCAAACGGCCGGTGCAGGTGGTCCTCCACCCTGAGGGCAGCCACGGTGGGAAGGAGGGCCTCGGCCACTGACGCGACGTTCTGCGAATAGGCATCGAGCGGGCTCGCCGCGTCGGTGGCCGGGACACTTTCCATCCCAGGGGAGCAGACCTCGCGGG
>JAKAWM010000129.1:6620-7608 GCA_021827285.1 Actinomycetes bacterium
CCGATCTGGGCCGCGTCGAACAGGGTGGCGCTCATCAGGCAGTCGCCTCTTCGGTGGCCCCGCCTTCGGTGAAGTCGACAGCGACGGACAGCTCCTCCGTTCCTCGCAGGATGCCCAGGACCACTCCGAGGGGCTGGCTGTCGGCGGCTTCGTCGAGCGCATTGCTCAGATCTTCAACCGAGCGCACCGACCGGCTGGGGCCAGTGCCCGGGGCTGCGGAGACGATGAGGTCGCCGCGCCGAAGGCCAGCTCGGGCCGCCGGCCCGCCCTGTTCCACGGCCTGGACCAGAGCCCCGTCGCGGTCCGGCAAGCCAACGGCACGCCGTAGCCGGCGCGCCACGTGCGAGGGCGCCAGGGCGACCCCGAGCCGGGCGCGGCGTGGTACTTCGCCCCGGGCCAAGGCCTCGAGGCGCGCCTTCAGCTCCGTCCCGGCCGGCAGGGCCAGGTAGAAGCCATCGCCCACGCGGTGGGTGTTGAGCCCGACCAAGTTGCCACCCCCGTCGAGCAGAGGACCACCGGAGGAGCCGTGGGCGAGGGGGACGCTGTGCTCGAGCGCTCCCCGGACGAGCCTCCCGGCTGGGCCACGAAAGGCCACATCGAGGCCGGTCACCGTGCCAAGGCCGGCCCGCAGGCCCGTGCCTGGCGGGCGCGACATCCCCACGACGGCCTGCCCCAGCTGGGCTGGGCTGTCTGCCCACCTGAGGGCGGGGGCATCCCCAGTGCGGACTGACAGTACCGCCAGGTCGCCTTCGGCATCGACCCCCGCCACCCCTGCCGTTTCGGTCCGACCGTCGGAGAAGCTGACCAGTAGGTCGCCGCGCAGGTTGTGGGCGTTGGTGGCGACAAGCCCCTCGGCGAACACGAACCCGCTGCCAGCCGGTCCGACGCTGACAACCGACGGTGATACCGAGCTGGCCAGTTCGCCGACGGCGACCGTTAGTTGCTCGAAAATCTGTCTCATTCGGCCCTCTCCTGTCTCGTGTTGCCT
>JAKAWM010000130.1 GCA_021827285.1 Actinomycetes bacterium
CGCCTTTGACCAGCGCAGCTCCCTGGACATCCGCGTCGTTGGCCACCCGGCATGGGCGTTTAAGCGCGGCGGACAGTGCCTTCTCCAAGTCGAAGCCTTCCCAAGCTGCCCTCAGCTCGGGCGAAGGCACACCTTCGGGCCCGGACGGTGAGATGAAATGAGGGGCGGAAAGGATCCGGCCGTCCCGTACCATGCCGGGGAAACCGGCTGCCACGCGCTGGAAGGTGGGTAGCCCAGTGGCGAGCTGGGCGAGCGCAGCAACCAAGCCCTCCGGTCGGAGGGGGTAAGGGGTGAGCACCCGCACCGGCTTATGGAGAAGCTCGTCGTGGTTGGAGAGCACTGAAGCCTTGAGGCCAGTCCCTCCGATGTCAAAGCTGAGTGTCCGCGGGAGGCCGGAGCGGGCACTCGAGCGGGCACTGGTACGGGCGGGCGGTGCCGCACGAGTGGGCATAAGCGCGACGATACTCGCCCCCAGCACTCAGGCGCTCCTGAGCCGGCCAGTAGGGCGGGCGATCAACAACAGGACGGGTGGTCTACGACACGGCGGGCAGTCAACAGCACGGCGGGGGTAAGCTTGCACCACAAGAACAGAGGCACGGCCATGGGCATTCGGGACAGGGTGAGGCTCTCGGTTCAGGAGCGTAAGGAGCTCGCGACCATAGAGGCGATGGTCGAGGCGGGCGACCCCGAACTGGCAGCCGCCCTCACCAACCGGTCGGGGCTAGCGGCGCGCCTGTGCCGCGCCTGGCTGGGTACGAGATGGCTCGGTCCGGTGCTGGTCGGGTTGGGGCTCGGTGCCGTCTTCGGGACCATTTCTATCGCCACCTGGCTCAGCCTTTTGGGGGTGGCCGTCGCCGGCTTGGGACTGGGCGTGTGGCTCGTCACGTGGCGCAGGTCAGTACCGCCGAGACCGGCCCGCCGCTCCCACGAGACGCCCGCTAGCTGAGCTGGCGGGTTGCCCGCTGCCCAGGGTCTCGCCCCTCGGTTGCTCGGCCCGCTACCTTGGTGGGGTGCTTGAACCTGGTCCAGCCGCGCCGGCCGACCTGCCGAGCCGGTCCCAGTCTGCCCGCCGGCTCGGTGGCACGGGCAGCGGGGCCACGGTGCTCCGGGCCGGGGGCCGCCGAGGTGCCGCTGGGCTGAGCCCGCTTGACCTGGAGTGTGCCGGCGACTTCCTCGCCGCCTACAACGAACGTCCTGCCCAGCCGCTCGCCGTGGTGATCGCCGCGTACAACGAGCAAGACAACGTGGCTCAGGTGGTGTCCGCCGTGCCTAAAGTGGCCTGCGACCTGGCTACAGAGGTGATCGTGGTCGTCGACGGCGCTACCGACAAGACGGCTGAAGTGGCGCGGCAGGCGGGGGCGCTGGTGTGCGACGTACCGGCTAACCGTGGGCAAGGAGCGGCTCTACGCCTTGGTTATCATCTCGCCCGGGAGCGTGGGGCCAGCATCATCGCCACCACAGACGCAGACGGCCAGTGGGACCCCGCTGATATCCCTAGGGCCGTGGCGCCGATCGTGGCTGGCCAGGCCGACTTTGTTTCAGCTTCGCGCCGGCTCGGGTCTACGGCCAGCACCGACCGTGTCCGCAACCTCGGCGTGGTCGTCTACGGCGCCCTGATCAGCCTCCTAACGGGGCAGAAGGTCACCGACCCCTCCTGTGGCCTCCGGGCCATGAGGGCGGGCCTGACGGCCGCGGTCGTGCTCGACCAACCCCAGTACCAGGCATCGGAACTACTGATCGGTGCCGCCATGGCCGGCTACAAGCTGGCCGAGGTACCTACCGATATGCCTGGCCGCCGGTCAGGGGCGACCAAAAAGGGCGGCAACTTCGTCTACGGGTTGCGTTTTGGTGCCGTGGTGCTGAGGACCTGGCTACGAGACGTCCGCCGGCCGGTGAAGACCAAGCGGTCGTAGGCGATGTACTTGAGGACCCACAGCACAGCGGTGGCGAACCCGTAACTGAGCGCCAGGACCGCTCCCCTGGTGAGCTCGCTGGTGTGGACGTGCTGCATGAGGATGGCTGCGAGCTTGGTGGCTCCGACGGTCAGGGCGAAGCTCGCCCCCGTTACGACCACGTAAAGGACGGTCTCTTTGGTTATGCCGTGGCGATCCCGGCGCTGCCACGCCCAACGGCGGTTGAGCACCCAATTGGGGATGGCACCGGCAATGAAGCCAACTACCGCGGCGGTGCCGGCGCCCATATCGAGCCAGACCGAGCAGGCAAAAACGGTTGCCTCGCTGACGAGCCAGGCGATGATCGAGCCAGCGCTGTAGCGCCAGAACTTGACCGCTCGCTCGGAGTACCACCTCCCGAGCCAGTGGCCGCCCAAAACCCACCGACCGGCCCTCGCCGCCCGGCCGAGCCAGGCGGGCCGCTCCAGGCCGCCGGCCCTGCTGGCCTCTAGCCCGTTGGCGCCGGTCCCGCTGGCAACGGGTCGGTGCCCAGCTGCCCTAACCCGAGCTACCCTACCCCCGGCTGCCCTGCCCCCAGCTGCCCCGTCGCCTGGGACCGCCACAAGGGGCGTGCCCGCCTTGCTGCGCAGCGTACGCCCGTCGAGCAGGGCCGAGCCTTGTCCGGCCCGATCATGACCCAGGGTGCCGGCGCCAGCAGCGTCTTCTGGTGCGCCTCCAGAGGCCGTCGCCCGCGCGGGACCAGCACTGCGTTCGGGGTCAGCGGTCGCGGGATAAGAACGGGAGCCGATAGCACGAGACTAGCCGAACCCTTAACCGAAGTTGGACGGGGGCCCGGGTGGGTTGGCTGGCCGGCCTGCTGGCGACTAGGCACCTCAAGTGTGGTACAAGCAAATGTGCATCTGGTGCGCCAAGGGCAGGGATGAGCCCGCAAGCGGTTCTTGAGCTACCCGGTGGGCCCACGCCGCCCGGATCAGCCGGCGAGGCCGGCCCCGGAGAGGGTGGCCCCAGCCCGGCCGGGCCGCGCCTGACCCGTGGATTGTCCCGGGCTGTGGTGATCGCCCACGCCGCCACGCTGGCGGCTTCGTTCTTCGTCTGGCTGTACCTCGACCGCCACTTGTGGTTCTACGGCGACGAGTGGGACTTTTTGGTCCGGCGGGGCGTTTTCCATGCCCAGTTGAGCGTGTGGGCACCACACAATGAGCACTGGTCAACGCTGCCCATTCTTCTGTGGCGGGGCATCTTTGCCCTCGTCCACTTGAGCCACTACTGGCCCTACCTGGTTGCCCTTCTGGCCCTTCACGTTGGCATTGTTCATCTGCTCTGGCGCCGCTGCCTGCGAGAGGGCATAGGCGCCTGGGCATCGACAGCCATGGCCCTCCTCTTGGGCCTCCTGGGGACGGCGGCCGAGGATCTGACGTGGGCGTTCCAGGTGGGGTTCTTCGGGTCGGTGGCCTTCGGGCTCCTCGCGTTGGAGCTCGCCGAGCCTCACCGGAGGTCCCGTTTGGCCTCGGCGGGGTCTGCGCTCGCCGCCGTCGCCTCGCTTATGTGCTCCAACGTCGGAGTGGCCATGCTGGCCAGCCTGGGGCTCTTTGCCCTGGCCCGGCGGGGCTGGCGCCGAGCCATCGTTCTCGTCTCCCTGCCGTCGCTGGCCTTCGTGGCGTGGTACGCGGCCATCGGTTACCAGGGCACAGTGAACGACCACATATCGCTACACGATATCTTGCGGGCGCCCAGGTTCGTTTGGGACGACACGACCACCGACCTTGCCCGTGCCTTGAGCCTTAACAATGGCCCCCTGTCCTGGCTTGGCCCGGTCTTTCTGGTCTGCCTGCTGGCCTGGCTGGCTTGGAACGCCCGTCCTTGGTGGCGGCAGCATCCCGCCGTCATCGGCCTGCTGGGTGCCGACCTGGCCTTTCATGTCATGGCTGCCGTGGCCCGGGACCGCTTCGGTGTGACCTTTAGCCCGAGCCGCTATGTCTACATGGACGTGGTGTTCCTCTTCCCCGCCCTGGCCGTAGCCCTTCGCCAGCTCACCTCTGGCCCCTGGCCAGGCTGGCACCGTCACCGCCCGGCCGGCTTACCCCCTGGCGGGGCGCCGCCCCGGCCAAGGTTGCCTGCGGGAGCTCTGGCCGTCTTGGTATTGGCGGCCTCGGCGGGAGGCAACCTCGATCAAGGGGTGGCCTTCGCCAGTGCGCGCACCGCTTTTGTGCTGAAGGAGAAGGACGAGATCGACGCCAGCGCCCAGTTGTTGGCGGCAGGCCAGCGGGCCATCTCGTTCGCGCCCATCCGCTACTCTGGCGCGCTGAGCGTGCAAGGGATGTTGAGCCTGGAGCGCCGGCACCTCCTGGCGCACCTGCCCATGACGCCTGCCGTGCGAGCTATGGCGTTGACGTTGCTGGACGTGCAAGTGACCACCCGCCCCCAAGTGGCCGGCCGGTTCGACCTCCTTTCTCTTGCGGGTGGTGCCGTCAGCCGGCCCGGCAGGACTGGCTGCTTGTCCGTTTGGGCCCGTCCCCATGCCCGCTCCGCGCGGCTCGTACTGCGCCTTTCTGGTCGCGGCGAGTCGGGCGCCGTTCGCTTTGCCGGCGGCGTGAGCACCCTCCGGGCCTTCGTTGACCCGCGCCAGCACCCCCTGGCGGGCCAGCATTATGTGGTGCTCACCGTCCCGAACGGGGGCGGCTGGCTGAGCGACGCGGTGCCGTCCTTTGACCTCGTGGTGGCCGTGCCACCGGGTCGTAGCACCTTCTGCGGCCTGAGCGGGAGCGTCGGGCGGTGAGACGGGTACCGGTGGCCAAGGCACTGACCGAACAGCCCCACAGGCCTGCGCCTCCAGGCTCCACCGAGAGCCAAGGGGGGTGTGCTACCTGCTCCGCCCAGGCGTCGCCTCACCGCATGGTCAACTACAGGCGCTGGTTGCCCGCCAGCTTGGCCCTGGCCGGTGGCTCTCTCCTCTGCCTCCCTAGCGGCCTCGGCTACGACCCTTGGTCATGGATGGTATGGGGTCGGGAGCTCGATCATGGGACGATCATCACAGCTGGCGCGGCTTCATCTATCAAGCCCCTGCCCATAGGTGTGGACGTACTCCTGGCACCCTTCGGCGGGGCGGCGGGCGACCTCTGGTTGGTGTTTGCTCGCGCCGGCATCATCATGTCCGTCGTCCTCGTCTACCACCTGGGCCGAGCCCTGGCCGGTCGGGCCGCCGGCATCACCGCAGCCGCCGGTTGGCTGACGGCTTACCAGGTCGCCGGGTACCTCGCCCTCGAAGGCATGTCCGAGCCGCTGTGCGCTGCCTTCGTGCTGGCGGCTTGGGACGCTCACCTCGCCGGTCGCCGGTGGCGCGCCTTCGCGCTCGGGTTTCTCGCTTCGCTGGTGCGGGTCGAGCTGTTAGCGTTCCTTGCGCTCTACGGTGCCCTCGCCCTGCTAAGGAGGGCGCCCAGGCGGCGGCTCGCGGCCGTCACGGTGGCGGCGCTGCTGGCTGTGGTCCCGCTGGCCTGGTTGCTACCCGACGCGGTTGGCTCGGGGGACGTCTTCCGCTCAGCCGTGCGGGCCACGTACGAAAGCCAGGGCGGCCCCCTTCTATCGACGGTGCCCGGGCTGGCTGCCCTCTCGGAGGCCTGGAGGACGCTCATCTGGCCCTTGGTGGTCGCCTTTGGCGTGGACAGCTTGGCCAGCCTTTTCGCCTGGGTCAAGTACCGGCGGCTGAGGCCAACGGTATGGTTGGCGTGCGGTGCCTGGGGGTTGCTCGGCCTCGAGGCGGTCATGGTCCAGCTGCACCTCGATACCGGCGCGCCCCGTTACCTGCTCCCGGGCGTGGCCTTGGCCGCTGTCGTGGCGGGGTGTGCCTGGGCCGGAGCCCTCCAGATCCTTCCACGCCTCCTTCCTAAGGCCAGGCCCGGTCTGCTTCTGGCCGTGGCGTGGGTGGTCCTCTGGGCTGCCCCTGCCAATGCACTGGTCGAGCGGGCCCAACAAGAACAGCACGACTGGGCGGCGGCCAAGAGCGTCCAGCACCTGGCCAACGAGCTGCCTCGAGCCGTGTCCCGGTTAGGGGGACGGGCCGCCGTCCTGGCCTGCGGGACCATTGCCGCCGCGCCCTTGCAGAACCCCGTCGTCGCCTGGGAGCTGGACGTGCCCCTGGGCCATGTCGGCATCAGCCCATCAGCGCACGGGGTGGTCTTCGGCGCCGGAGGCGAACCCCAGGTGCCGGCCCGCTACGCCGGCAAGTACCGCACGGTGGGGACGGTCGGGTCACCCCCTTACCGCTGGACGGCGCTGACTACCTGCCCGCCGCCGGAGCGCTGAGCCGAGCCAGGTGCCCTTGCTCGGGCCGGTTCAGCTGCCCGGTAGCACGACCGGCTTCACGGCCAGGGGGTCGCGCTTGCCGATCTGGAGGGCTTCCGCCACCTCCGAGAGGCCATAGTGGCCGCTCACCAGCCCCTCCAGGTCTACCGCGCCCGAAGCGGCGAGGGCGATCGCACTGGGGTATGTCCCCGCGTACCGGAATGTCCCCACCAGCTCGATCTCTTGGCGTTGAACAAGGGAAAAGGGGATCGCCACGTGGGTATCGGGCGCCATCCCGACCACCACGGCCCGTGCCCCGGGGCCGAGTCCATGCAGGCCGGCATCCAGCGCGGCCGGCGAGCCGGAGCACTCGATGAGCACATCCGCGCCCAGCCCGGCCAGCTCGCTCTTGCCCCCGCTCACCGTGGCCGTTGCCCCCATCCGCTGGGCGAGCGGGAGCCGGGCGGCCTGCACGTCACTAACTATGACCTCGGCGGCCCCGCTGGCCCGGGCGACGGCGGTGGCCACCAGGCCGATGGGGCCGGCACCGGTGACGACGACGCGGTCGCCAACGCTGAGACGGGCCTTCCATGCGGCCCAAATACCCACCGATAACGGCTCCAGGAGGGCGCCGGTGTCGTCGGAGATGCCATCGGGAAGGGGATGGCAGAAGGCGGCGTCGTGGACCAGGTAGCGGGCAAAGGCGCCATCAACCGGGGGTGTGGCCAGGAACTGCACGTCTGGGCAGAGGTTGTAGCGCCCGCTCCGGCATGTCCGGCAGCGCCCGCACGGGACACCGGGCTCCAAGGCGACCCGTTGCCCCGGGCCCAGGCCCTTCACCCCTTCTCCGAGTGCCCGCACGACCCCCGCGGCTTCATGGCCGAGGACCAGGGGGGACTCGACGACGAAGTCACCGATCCGCCCCTCGGTGAAATAGTGCACGTCCGAGCCGCATACACCAACGGCGCTCACTTCGATGAGCACCTGCCCCGGTCCCGGCTCGGGCACCTGGCGCTCTTCGATTTCGATCATTCCCGGGCGGACCAGGACGGCCACCGGTGCTGTGCTCATAGCGCCTACGGTAGTGCCGTGGCCGGCCAACGCGAGCCCGGGTGGTACGAGGATCCGGAACGGCCCGCGCACTGGCGCTGGTGGGATGGCCAGTCCTGGACCGAGCACGCCGTGAGCAAGGAAGGCCGCTCGCCCGCTCCAAGCCCGGAGCGCCCATCCGGTCCCCCCGGCCCACCTCGCCCCTCTCGCCCTGCTGGCCCCCAGGAGGCCCCGCCAGTAACGGTCAGGCGCGCCCAGGCGGCCGGGGGCGCGGCGCAGGGCGAAGCCCGGCTCTTCCTGAGGCGCTGGGCGGCCCTGG
>JAKAWM010000131.1 GCA_021827285.1 Actinomycetes bacterium
GGGCTCACCCTTGCCTCCGTGACCGACACGACCCTACGGGTAGTAGGCAAGGGCAGGAAGGCGCGCACGATCCCGCTAGTCACAGCCCAAGGGAACTTCGCTAACAGTCTTCGGCGGTACATAGCAACACAGCGCCCTCAAGACGCCCTGAGTGACCGCCTGTTTCTCGGCTTGCGGCGCCCGTACCACCCGATCACGAAGGCTGTCGTCAACCGCATCTGCCTCAACCTGCAGGATCGGACAGGCATTGAGGTATTTACCCACAAGTTCAGGCACACCTTCGCTACCGACTGTCTTCGTCAAGGCGTCGATCTCTTGACTCTCAAGGAGCTGCTGGGGCACTCGACCCTAGAGATGGTCGCCGTATATGCTCATGTGACCGCCGCCAACACCGCCGCGCAATTGGAGTCCAAGAGCTTCTAGTTTTCCAGGCTATCCTTAACTTCAAAGAGCCGCCTGAACGATAACTCTCCTCAAGGTTGTCCACTGAGTTCTACGAAGCCTTGCGCTTCGCTCACCCTACCTTACACGCTCCGCGATCGCCTTTGAGGCTCAGTTGTCGGCACTTTTTCTTGTCTTCTAGAATGTCAAGGTCTTGTATCTTTCATTCTGACTTCACACTTTACGTCATATATACCTATACACTATCCTGTCTTACTCACTTGTCGGAATTTTCTCCTCAGTTGTCGGTAGATTGTCGGCACCTTATTGAGATCAGCGTCGGACAGTTGTCGGCACCTTCTAACCCCTACTTGAGGTCCTTCCTCACAGCGTTGACAGCTCTCCGCTCCTCCATGGCCCAGCCAGCCTCTCCCTGCCTACCTCCCTCAATTTCCTCCAAAGAGGCAAAAGTGCCGACAACTGGGCTCCACCCAGCAGAATGTGAGATCCAAATGCGCTCCAATCGGAGAAACTACTTGCCGACTATTATCCGACGCTGATCTCAATAAGGTGCCGACAACTGTCCGACGCTTGCCTACAATTGCCGACAATGGGGCCGGTGGCCACTGCTGCCACCGGCCCACGTGGCCTCACGCAACCAACCGGTAGACAATTACACGACGGTCAGCCGCATTTACCTCAGCTGTGACGAGGCCGCACTCTTGCAGGCGTTCCATCACCGCTTGAACCTCAATTCTGCTGACATGCTTGCCCAAAACATCACTCCGCATCACATCGCGGAGCGCCGCCTCACCACCCTGTTTGGTCATCCATCGGATGACCTTCTGCAACACTAGGTCTTCATCGCTGAGGCTCATCAAACCGCGGGCAAGCAGAGCATGACGCTCGAACCAGCGGGCCAGAGCCCACCCCGCCTCGACATCTCGTCCGTCCGCCAGTAGGGGGTTGACGGACTCCCCTGAGTAATACCTGGCGAGGTGCATGACCAGTGCTATCCGTCCCGCGTAGGCTTCGATCTTGCGAGCGATACCGACAGCTTTGGCCGGGAAGGACCTCATCAGCTTGCGGTGCAAGTCAACCTGGTCGTAGAAGAGCTCTTGAGCTCTGTCATCGAAGCGGACTGTCTGTATCTCAGTGTCAGGCCCAATCGCGCACGTATCAAGCAGCCGGTGTAGAAGCTTGCTCCACTCTTCCAGCGGCGCAGGGTCCACAGCGCCCCGCCGCACGTCCTTGATCTCGGGCTTAGCGAACAGCATGAGGAAGCGCTCGATAAAGCCATCAGCTCGATTCTTCGGGGCGAGCTCGTGGAGCACCCCCGGCTGAATGCCACCCGTCAAACTCAAAGCTGGACGGGGAATACTGATGGTGCCGCTCTTACGGGCTATGGTTAGCGGCTGGCAGTTCCACAATTCCAGGGCCGCTTGTCGGTCGGACCCATGCCCGCCTTTGTACTGGTTCATGCCCCCCACGAAGCTCAGGAGCTCATCAGCCAGAAGCAGGACGCCCCTGGGGTTCTTCTCCCACAACTCCGCGAGCGCTTCGATCGTGGTGTTGTTGACTTTGAACTGTTCTAGGATGGGGGGTTCCGGCTTTTCGCCTCGCTCCTCCCTAGGTGTGCGCGTCCACCTCTCCAAATCTTCCTGATGCTTCGATTTGGCGGCCCGGAACTCCTTTGCCTTCTGCCGAGTCCAAGCCTCGATCGGCTCGAACACAACATTCTTAGTCGGAGACTTCGATGTACCCGTCTCACCTATGATCGCGGTCCAAATCACAGACGGCTCCCTGTGCCCGGGCTTGACTTCAATTTGGTAGCTCGAACCGATCGCCCCAGCTAGTGCCGGCAACAGAAACGCAAGCACCATCGCCTCATTGCTTTCTGCCGAGAAAGCCGCTGTGCGACAGAAATCCTGCAACATCGGGGGCAACACACCCAGTGGCGGGTTTGGCAGCTTGTCGGAGTTGATCTCGACGTCGGTGTCGAGCTTGCGAATGACCTTATCAATGACGCTCTGACGGGTAGCCTCGTGCACATACGAAGTACGCTCCACCGGCAAATGGACGATGTTACCTTGACGTTCTCCGGCTAGTGTGCTACTATTCCCGATGGTCTCGGTTTGAGTGTCAGTGGTAAAACTGCTGGCACTCATTCTGTTTCCACCTCCCGGGCCACGCGGTCCAGGTATTTGTAATAGAAGCGGAGCGCAGCATTGGTCAGCTTCGCCTTCGTGAGCCCTGTTTCATTAGCTCTGCGTTCAAGCTCTTCGAACTCCGACACCGGCAGGCGCAAGTTGACCTGAGTTCGAGGTTCCAGGGCGCGAATCCTAGAGGTTGCAGCGGCTTCTTTGTTAAGCTGGGGGACTACATGAGTCTCCACGTCAATCTACCTTTCATGATAGTAATTCTATCAAGGCGTGAGCCATTTAGCAATAGTGTTTGCGTAACAAATTGTTTTTCCTGCTCTTTTTTGTTTCTCCGAAGTTGTCCCTGGCGCCCTAAGACGCCCTTGCGTCGCGGGTGGCTATGTGTTATCGCGGGGAGGTGGGGCGATAACCGGTCCCCAACAGCTCGGGGTATGTGAAAGGTCTGACCCGTGCCCTCAGCCTCGGGACACTTTGAAAGTGGGTAAAAGCCTTCTGTGGTTTCTTGACCGTCATACTGTCGAACACTCCAAACATCGACTCCTCATCGTCCATCAGCACCACAGACGACCCAAACCCCCACGAGTTACCGTGACCTTTTCTCCTACCAAGCAACAGTTAGAAGGTGTCCTCAGAAGACCTCACGCACCTTGCAAGCAAGGTACTGCTATTGTCCGCGTTGTGACCTATGTACAGCCGTCCCGAGGACGTATGCAAAACGCGGACCTGTGTAGATGTGGGCTATTGCGCTTGGCCCCGGAATGTGCGAGGTAGGATCGAAGATGCAACGGGGGGATCAATGCGCCTGTGTAGCGTTGGGCTATTGCGCTTGGCCCCGGAAACTGCGGGCATGGGGCCGGGTCGTAGGTGTGTGTCCAGACACACCTAAGTCTCGTGGCGCACCTGCGGGCACGGACCGGGTTGATGCATTTGCATCACCTGACCTCCCTAATGTCGGCGGGAAGAACATTAGATGGGCTCGGGGGCCTAGCCCCCGGACCCCTGTTTTGAGGGGTGTTTGAAGTGGTGGCGCACTTCACGTGTGACGCTCGTGACGCTTGTGACGCAGTTTCGGAAAACCTTTTCAGGCGCGCGCGGAAGAAATAGTTTGGGAAAAGGACCGATTTCCGTCACGTGCGTCACATGACTTCGGCGGCCTGGCCCCCGGACCCCTGTTTTGAGGGGTGTTGACCCTTTCAATGAGAGTCGGAGCACCGGCCCGGCGGCAGGGCCTAGGGAGTCTGTGAAGATAGCCCCTCAGAGGCCCTACAATCAAAAGTTTTGGCGGCGTTGGGGTTAGGACTCGATCAAGGGCTCTATGGTTACTATGCAGGCGTGAGCGCGGTCATCGTCCGCCGTTTGACCCCGGCCCAGGCTGAGAACCTCAAAGGTTTGATCCGAGAGCGGGGTCTGAGCCTTGGCAGCTTTGCGCGGTATGCCGGACTCAATCCGCAAACCCTATCTCGATGGCTCTCCGGGGGTACCTCGGTGCAGGCCGAGACCGAGCTCAAAGTGTGGCGGGCACTCCGGAGCCTGCAGCCGGTTATCGGCCTTGGCCTTCCTCCGGAGGCGGCGGAAGTCGTCGAGAAGATGCCTCACCTTGAAACGGTTCCTCGGAGGGGTGAGGATGGGCGATGGGTGGCACAGCGGCGAAAGACCGAGGCGAGGCTACCGGTAGCGAGCTTCGTCCGGGCCTTGGGGGCCGTCCCGCCTTGGGAGGCGTGGACGACGTGGCGCTACCGGCTACTGCCGTCCGCTCGGCTCGCAGCCTCCTTCACGCGGGAGATGGCCGCGGGCCGGGTGTGGTTGGCCTTCCCCGAGGTCTTCCCGGATGAGGCCGCTTGGCAGACCTTCGCGCCGTTCACGGTCATGGACCGACCATTCTGGCCCTAGTGGACGAGCTACTTGCGGAGGTCGAGATTCTGAAGCGCTTTCGCGCTCGAGCAGATCGGCTGCTGGCACAACCTCTAGCGCGTACTGGTTGGACAGACACTTTCGCACTCCGATTCGAACAGGGTCGAATTGTGGGCGTTTCCGTTGAGGGGCCGGATGAGAGAGACCTACAGGTACTGTTGCTTCAGCTTCGACCGTTTGTGAGCGCGGGCGAAGACATTTTCATAGGCCGGATCTTTGGCATTATGGATCGTCGGTTGACAGACAACACAATGCGGCAGTATCTGAGGAATGCGCGGGCACGGTGGAAGAGCGCGCAGAGATCGTTAGGTATAACACTGGTTGTTGATGGGGAGATTCTGACTCCGGAGGCCTTGGCAGACCTCTGGATCAACGGCTACTACTTCCACGATGACGCTGAGAAGGCGAAGAAGCTGCGCGCCACTGGTGCCCTCGGACTGAGTCGATTTCAGTTTTGTGGCTACGTCAGCGAGGCTCTGATGCAGGTCGCCAATCTCCACTACAAGGTCACGGAGGCGCTTTCGGCAGGCCTTTTCACCTAGTCGATTAGGCGAAGTGTGCAACGTAGCGGGCTGTCCGATCACTGTGGCGTTTGTAGGTGACCCGGCGTCGGCTTGGGTCCATCTCCTTCGGTCGCGGGGATTGGGTCAGTTTCAATCGACCCGATCTCCGCTCATGGCTAGCCTGGCGCCACGCCTAGGCGCTCACGGAAGCCTACGGACGTGACCCGCATGGCTGCTGCCATACTGGGCGAGGCAACCGACAGGGGCCGCGAGATCCACGGGGCCAAGACCCCCGCCGCCGTGGAGCTGGGCAGGCTGTGAGGCCAGAAGTGAGGGAAGGCTAGGGCCGACGAGCGTCAGCCCCGAGCAAGTGTCGGAGATCGCCGAGGAGGGGGCGGCGGCCAGGAAGGGGTTGGGGAGAGCGGAGCTCCCCTGGTGGGGGTCGGGGTCACGGACCAAGGTTGGACGGTAGCGGAGATCGTCGCCCTTCTGGGCTGAGCCCATCGGACCACCAGGGTGGTGAGAGCCGAGGATACCGGGCTAGCATTGGCACCCATGAAGACCAACGCCTTCTACTATGGCGACAACGTCCACACCCTCGGCGCATGACAGCCGCCGATACCCTGCCACCCGACTCGACTCAGGGGGAGAGCTAGTGGCCATGAGCAATTTGTCCTCGAACTCCGGTCGGAGTCCTGAGGCCCGCAGGAGTTTCCTGTCGAGGACCCTCTTCGAGGTCCTTCTGAGTCATCCGGGTGGCTTGCCCGCTGCCGAAGCCCTGTCGCGCCTTGCCAGCGAGGTGGAACTCACTCCCCGCGAGGCCTCGGACTATCCCAACAGGCCGGGCACCAGACGGTTCGAAAAGGAAATACGCTTTTCCACCATCCCCTTTGTGAAAGCCGGGTGGCTCAGGAAGGACAAGGGGCGCTGGACCGTGACGCCCGAAGGTGAGCGGGCCTATCGGGAGTTCACCAACGCGTCGGTCTTTCGTGCCGAGGCGAAGAAGCTCTACAAGGCATGGCAGACGGCCCAGCCCGCTGAGGAAGAGGCAGAGGACGAAGAAAGGGAGCAAGCCGTGGCGACGCTTGATGAAGCCAAAGAGCAGGCTTCCGCCGCGATCAGGAAGTACCTCCAGTCCATGAACGCCTACCAGTTCCAAGACCTGATCGCTGCTCTCCTCGCTGCCCTCGGCTATTACATCATTTGGGTCGCGCCTCCAGGTCCCGACCACGGCGTGGACATACTGGCGACTACTGATCCGCTCGGAGTGCATCAACCTCGCCTGAAGGTTCAGGTCAAGCGGCACGCCGAGCCGCAGCCAGTCGCGACCGTCCGTGCCTTCCAGGCCGTGTTGGGTGACCACGATGTGGGCATGTTCGTCAATGTGGGGGGCTTCACCTCAGGAGCTGAAACTGAGGCTCGCGGCCATGTCCAGCGTCCGGTGACTCTTCTTGACGCCGACGACGTAGTGCGCCTGTGGCTGCAGCACCAAGAGAACCTCACGCACGAGCAGCGCGCCCTGCTGCCCTTAACTGCTGTCCATTACCTTGATCTGCCCACATGAAGACGAACGTCCTCTACTACGGCGACAATCTCGATATCCTCCGTCGGTACATCGCCGACGAGAGCGTGGACCTGGTGTACCTCGACCCGCCATTCAACTCGGACCGGAACTACAACGTCATCTTCAAGGACGAGTCCGGGCGTAAGTCCGACGCCCAACTCCTGGCCTTCGAGGACACCTGGCACTGGGGGCCGAGCGCGGAGGCGACCTACGCCTATTTGACGGAGACCGCTCGGCACCAGGGGCGGGTGCCCGACACCGTGAGCACGATCATGGCCGCGCTCCGGTCTGGGATCGGCGAGAACCAGATGATGGCGTACCTAGTGGAGATGGCTGTCCGGCTTGTGGAGCTGCGCCGGGTGCTGAAGCCCACGGGATCCCTGTACCTCCACTGCGACCCGACCGCTAGTCACTACCTCAAGCTTGTCATGGATTCGATCTTTGAGCCCGCGCACTTCCGGTCAGAGATCGTCTGGAAGCGTAGCTCGGCGCACAGCGACACCAAGCAAGGCCGAGCGATCCACGGACACATCCATGATGTGATCTTGTTCTACACGAAGACGGATCAGTGGACTTGGAACCCGCTTTATACGCCATATGATCAGAGCTACATCGACTCTTTCTACCGGCACGTCGAGCCGGAGACAGGCCGCCGGTATCGTCTGGACAACCTGACTGGGCCGGGAGGTGCCGCCAAAGGGAACCCAAGCTACGAGGTTTTGGGCGTCACTCGGTATTGGCGCTACACGAGGGAGAAAATGGAGCAGCTGGTGAGGGAGGGGCGGGTAGTCAAAAGCTCGCCTACCGCTGTCCCTGCCTACAAGCGCTATTTGGACGAGATGCCCGGTGTCCCGCTGCAGGACATTTGGACAGACCTGCCGCCGCTAGGTTCGGGGGCACAAGAGCGCTTGGGTTACCCTACCCAAAAGCCTCTGGCTCTCTTGGAGCGCATCATCACCTCTTCGTCCAACCCTGGAGCCGTAGTGCTTGATCGGTTCTGCGGCTGCGGCACAGCGTTAGTGGCAGCGCAGAAGCTG
>JAKAWM010000132.1:0-6569 GCA_021827285.1 Actinomycetes bacterium
GACCGAGGCCCCGTGTGTGTCCACGTAGTTGCGCTCGACCTCGGTCGAGGTGCAGTGGCGGAGTACCCCTTCGATCATGGCCGCCACCTCGGACGCCGAGCAGGTCTTGAGCTGGGAATAGATGCACACGCTCTTGCGCTCGACGTGCCAGTAGATCATGACCCCCGGCCCGCCGTAACGGACGTGGTACTCGGTCATGAGGTTGGACGGCCATGACCCGAACTTCTTCGAGTCGGAGGCGCACGCCGTGCCCTCTCCCCAAAGGCCGACGTCCCGCGCGGCGAAGGTGGCGTTGACGACCCGGCGGATGGCCGCCCGGAAGTTGTCCCGGTTGGCGTACAGGCGCCGGTAGTAACGCAGGACGGCTTCGGTGTCCGCCCCTCCGCCCACCCCGGCCAGGCTGTCGGCGAGGCGCTTGATCCCCATGTTCGTTCCGAGGGCGAAGCAGATGAGCAGTAGCCGGCGCCGCAGGGTGGCGCGGTCCGTGACCTCGCGGGAGGCGACCGAGGCGAACTCAGCGGTGAAATCGGTCAGGTAGTCGGCCTCCTTCAGCACATTTAGCAGGTCGATCGTGCCCCAAACGGGCCTCGACCTCCTTCTTTAGGGCGACCAGGTTGGCGGGCTCGGGCTGCTTCGACGGTGTCGGCACCGAGATCCACGGCTCGCCGTGGCGGGTGGTGACCTTCACCCCGCCGGTCGTGCCCGACGACAGCGCCAGCTGCAAGCCGTCGAGGGCGCCCTGGAGCTGCTGACGGAGGTCCGCCACGAAGGCCGAGGGATCGAGGGGCTTGCGGATGGCGGCGTAGTGGACGTCCCGGTTGTCCTCGAAGTCCTGGGGCAGGTCCGCCTCGGGGTCGCGCCAGCGGTCGGCTCCAGCGACCCACACCTCTCTGCGACGGATGGCCTCCCGCAGTGCCCGCAGGAGGCACAGCTCGTAGGGGACCCGCTCCACCCGTCCCTCGTCGTCGATCACCGCACCTCGCCACTCAGTTGGCACCACGTCCTCCAGGGGCACCTGCTCGCCGGCGGCGTAGTAGCGCTGCCGGCCCGAGACGCTGGCGTAGCGGCGCAGTAGGTCCAACGCGTCCATGACGGGCCGGTAGGCCGTGTTGTTGCAACCGAACTCGAGGGCACCCAAGAGCCGGGGGAGCATCCGGCGGTAGTGGGCCGAGTAAGAGGAGCGCAGCACAGTGCGGACGCGGAGCCGGAAGGCGTTCTCGTTGGCCGCCGCTTCCTTCACCAGGTCTCGAAGGGTGGCCTCGCCCACCACCGGGTAGAGGGCGGCCCTCACGGTCTCGTCGGGGTGCTCGACGGCCGCCGCGGCAAGGGCGAACAGGATCGCCTGCTTTCCCTGCACCCGGCGCAAGTCCGCCAGCATCTCGCCTTCCACCCGGTGCTCCGCCCTCGCGTCGATCCGGTGGACCAGGGCGATGAGCAGGTCGACGAGCTGGTCGGTGATCTCGCTCCGGCGCGACCAGCAAAAGGGCGGCGAGCAGGGTGAGCCGGACCGCTCGTGGCGAGGCCCGCAGGTCGGAGGGGTAGGCCTTGGCTGCTCGGTCCCGCCAGGCCGTGACCACTTTCTTTGAAATGTGGGCGAACAGGTCGTCAGGCAGCGCCAGGGCCCGCACCCGGTCCAGCTTGTCGACCTCGGCCAGGAACGTCTCCAGCCCGAGCTGGCCTGGGTCGGCCTTGAGCTCAGCCAGCAGGCCCAGCCCTTCTCCAGCCACGTCGGGCTGGTCGTCTGCGGCGAGCTCCTCCAAGCGTTGGACGGCGTCCTCGGGGACCGCGAACAGCGTCCGCTGACAGAGTTGCTCCTCGAAGCGCCGTGCCCCCGAGCCCACCACCCTTCCGATCTGACCGGAGGCGGGCGGCTCCAATAGCTGGGCCCGGCAGTGGGCGACCAGCGCCTCGCGTAGGCGGTCCCGGCTGAGCTCGACCGGGCACACCTCTTCGGCCAGCCAGGCAGCCATGTCCTCCAGGTCAGCCTCGGTGCACTCCCGGAAGCCGAAGGCCTTGCGGATCTGCGCCCGGTGGTAGCGCCCCGTCCGTCCAGCCCAGTCGTACTTGGCGAAGCGCGAGGGATCGACTTTCACCTGGGAGGCCACATAGTCGACCACCACTTGGGGGATCTCGGCGGCATGTTCCGGAAAGCGCCCTTCGAGCTCGAAGTACTTGAGCATGACGCTGAACCCGAGCCGAGTCGCGCCCGTCTTGTTGCCGACCAGGCACCAGTTGCCCTCCACGAGCGTCCAGCAGTCGATGAGGTCTTCTGGGCTCCAGCCCGTTCGCATCAGTCCCGTCCCTCCCGTTCCGGCCCCAGCATTTGGGGCCCCTCTCAGGTTCAGACGGTAGGCCCCCTCGCGCCGGCCAGGCTCGGCAACCCAGCCGCTACCTTGCCGCTGGCCGTAGCTTCGGGAGCGTCAGGCCTAGGAGGTTTAGCCGTACTCCTGTCGATTCTCCACAAAAGGGGCAAAAAGGGGGGATTTCGTTCGCAAACTGACGGTCCATCTAGGCCGCCCTTATCCCTAAAATAAAGAGCTATACAGAAACCATTATTTCTGTATGAAATATCCCCGAGTGTACGCGTGCCTCACTTGGGTCGGTCGGTCTCACTGAGGGCCAGAAAGTGGCAGGGGATGCCCCCGTGCTTCAGCGCGTGCTCAGCGAGGCTTGAGCCTGTACGCGAAAAGTTTCAGGCGGCGGCAGTGGCGCGTTGAACGAGCTGCAGATAGTCCTCGAGGGCACCGGGAAGAGGCCTCAGGTGCACCAGGGTGCCTGTAGGCGTCTCAGCCACGTCGACCACTTCGACCACAGCGGGAGCGTCCGGTTCGCCGGCGATGACTATGGCCCCAGGCACGATAAGCGACGGGTTCCGTGCCTCGTCCAAGTACGCCCAGACGTAGCCGGTCTCGTCCCGGTCATGGAGGTCGCACGCAATGTCGATGCTGGTCAACGCGAGCTGTCTCCTAGTCCTGATCAAGGGCCATAATAGGAGTTCTTCTGGCGGTCACCGAAAGTCCTGACGAGCTTCTGGAGCTCGTTGTCCTCATTGCTCGACAGGCGGAGCGTGTAGTGCGGTCGGTCGAAGGTGGGGAGCAGTTGAAAACCCGCTTCGAGAACAGTCCCGGCCCGGGGAAGGTGCACGGTGGGGTACGACCGCAAGAGGCCCGAGAGGATGCCATCCAGGGACATGGCGCCCGACTCTTCCAAGGCGCAGAACACCGACACACCCCACACGGGCTGCCCGTCGAGCACGAACGTGCGTTGGGTCCGCTGCGAATGAGCCCTTAGCTTTTCTACCGTTACCGGGCCGCCCCGGACTACCAACACAGCATGGTCTGGCGGGAGGTTCTTCCCGTACATATGGGCGAAGGTCTCGTTGGGCTGGCATCAGCGGGCACCAACCTCTAGGCTACAGAAACCATCATTTCTGTGTGTGAGCTTCGGTCCACTGGCCCACCAACTCGCGGATGACGTCGCTCATCTTTAGGCCTTCAGCAGCACAGGCAGCCTTGAACGGTCGAGCTTGTTCGTAGAGGTCGATGGTGATGCGCCCCGTCCCCCCTTTTGCCGTCGATGAGCTAAATGGCTGCGGGTTCCGGGCGGCTGTCTCCTTCGTACGACTGAGCGCTGCCAGGGTCGCCGGCTTACGGGGCAAGAGTGACCTCCAAGTTCTCCAGTTCCGCCGCGACGTGGGCGTAGTCGTGCAGTTCTCGAGGCCTTGCGGCCCCGACGGTGCTTGCTATGGCCGCCCGGCGGCGGACGAGCGAGCGGAACCGTGGTACGCCCTCGGCGTCGAGGACCTCCAGCAGCTCCTGAGGGAGCGACATGCGGATGTCGACCAGGGTCAAGAGGGCTCGGCATGGCACTCCCGCCCGTTTGGCTAGTGCGAACCCGGCACGAGCTCGCCTCAGTTCCTCGACCCCAGGAGGGACTGGGACTATCGCCTCGTCGGCGCACTCGAGGGCGGCTTCGATCACGGCCACGTCCCGGTTCGGGCAATCGACGACCGTCATGTCGTACGAGGCCGCCAACCCGGTGAGACGCCGGCGCACCATTACCGCAGAAGGCAACCCCTCGACCGCCACACGGAGGGGGTCGCCAGCGTCCGCAGCAGCTGCCTCCCACTCGAGCAGGGTCCCTTGAGGGTCGGCGTCTACAGCGAGGACGCGGCGCCCATGGCGGGCCAATGCCTCGCTCAGGTACAGGGCAGTAGTGGACTTGCCGACGCCGCCCTTGACGGCCTCGACCACACAGATCACGTAGCGGAGGCTAGCACACAGAAATACGGAAACCCGGAAACTAGCAAACCTGGGGCCACGTGAGGGGCCCCTCGGTGATTCGAAGGGCGAGGCACAACTGGGGTGCCAAGAAGCCCTGTGCAAGTTGTCGCAAGGCCAGCCTCCCTGTTGTTGGCTGTGTTGTACACTGTGTCGTTGTAGATGCCGGCTCCCTTAGGGGGGCTGTCGGCCAAGGAGGTTGCTTCGGCCCAGTCCACCGCCGCCCGTGCCCTCGGGGGCAGCACTTATCGCGACAGGGTTGTGAGGGTCCGCCGGGCGCTGTCGACGGAGGAGCTCGCGCAGGTCGTAGATGTCCAGCCACGCCAGGTCCAGCACTGGGTCGCCGGCGACCACCGGCCTCAGGGACGGGCGCGGGAGCGCTTGCTCGACTTGGACTACGTGGTCGAACTGCTCGGCGACGTCTACGACGACGAAGGCGTACAGATCTGGCTCCACGGGAGGAACCGCTCGCTAGGAGGGCGCCGCCCCCTCGAGCTGCTGGTCGAGGGGGACTTCCCCGTCGTCCTCGCCGCGGTCGAGCGCCTGGCCTCCGGCGCTATGTAGACGGGGTGGGACGCGACATCAGTGAGGCCGTGGCTCGCGCGCCACGGATCGAAGTCCACGGCATTTTCGAGCGCCACGTGGCCACTAAGTGGGTTCCCCGCGCACTCGAGGGGAGCGCCGCCGGCGGCCGCTGGGGTGCTGAAGGGGAGTTCGCGGTTATATACCTGGGCCGGCCCACCGCGGCCGTCGTGGCGGAGGCGTACAGGCACCTGGTCGACCCCATCGAAGGGATGACACCCGAGCGCGTACGGGGCCGGCGGCTTATCAGCGCAAAGGTCGATGTCACGGGAGTGCTTGATTTGCGCGACCGCCGCTCCTGGCGCTCGCTCGGCATCACCGAAGACGACCTCACCTCGGACGTCGGTGACTACGAAGCTTGCCAGCTGCTCGGTAGCGTCGCCCACCAGCTCGGCTTCCATGGCGTCCTGGCCCCAGCTGCCACGGGCCTTGGTGAGACCCTTGCTCTCTTCGTCGACCTGCTGCCCTCGGAGGAGCTGCCGGTCGCTCTGGGAGGCCCGGTCGACTGGTTGGTGCTCCCACCCGACCCTCGCCGGTTACGCGTCGTCGACCTAAAAAGCGGCACGGGCGAGGCGTGACGAACACAGAAATCAGCAAACCTAGAAATATAGAAATCTGGTCCCTACCCCTCAGTGAACAAGGGGGCGGTTTGGCGAGAGGGTAACGGACGGCGTAGGGAGCGAACCTAGGTCCGTCTCCACGGAAATCATGAAATACTGTCCCTGTAGCTAGCGACGAAAGTCCTGTGGGTCGCGCCACGTCGCACCAGGTCGCAATCCTGGTTTCATCCGATGTCCCCGATGGCGGGATCTCTTCCTTGGGTAAATATACCCCGCGTTGGCGCAGGTCAGAGCAGGTGTCGAATCCACCAACCTCCGCGCGTTGCATGTCATAATCACAACAATGCAACTTGTCACCCTTGAGGAAGAACTCCTCAGCACCACCGAGGCAGCCGCTTTGACCGGCCGTGACATGGGCGTCATTAGGCACGCCATCTGGGCAGGGCGGTTGCCGGCCGCTGAGCGCACGAGTCTTGGCCGTCCCCTCGTCCGTCGGAGCGACCTCCTGGCATGGGACAAGCGTGCTCCTCACAAACCTCAAAAGAAGGGTAAGGAGCCGTGGCTCAAGGCTGCCAAGGCCCTCGGCGTGTTGGGCTCCGCTACTGCTGAAGAGCTAGCAGGCTACCTCAGCATCCACCCCGGCAACGTCCGCAAGCACCTGCTGATCCTCGAAGCCCAGGAGCAGGTCCAGCGCGACAAAGACGGCCAGTGGAGCCTTACACGGCCTACGTCCGCCACGGGAGCCGCCTAGCGACCATGTCCCGGACGCGAAACGGGGACTGGCGCCAACCAGTCCCCGTAACTAAAAACCAACGACCGAGAAACACCTTCGGCCCAGCCGGCGAAAAACCCACGCTCATAGTAGCGCACCGGCGGGCCGCAAGGGGGCCATTCCGGCCGTTGGTCTTCTTCTACGCGCTTCGAAGGAGGCCACGCCCTGAGACCTACAGACGGCCGAGCCCTCTACCTGGGCCGGCACCACTACAACAGAGCTGGTACGAGGGCTACCGCCGCCCCTGGGGAGCTCGTCGGCCCGTGAGCGGCCCCGGTGCCTTCACCCAGCTCGTCCCCGAGCACCTGGGGGCCATAGCCGGCCTCGCCGCCCGCCCCCGGGCCCGGCGCGCCCTTGACGTCCTTGCCCTCGCCT
>JAKAWM010000132.1:6579-7528 GCA_021827285.1 Actinomycetes bacterium
CCGGCTTCTCCCACCGGGACTGGGCCAGGCGCCACCACCGGGGCTACTGGCGCCTCCGCCGCTCCCTCGAGGCCCTCGCCCAAGCCGGGGTGCTCAGCGAGGGGAAGGGCGAGGCCACCCTCGACTTGGACCGGCTCCGCCACCAAAGAGGCGACCAGGACGGCCCCCCCTTCGTCCAGCTCCTCCCAGGAGCCGTCGAGGCCTACGCCTCCCACCACGGCCTCTCCCGCCTGGAGGCAGACGTGCTCTGCGACCTCGTGCTCGCCTCGGGCCCCGACGGCCTCGTGGGGGCCACGAGCCAGGACGCCCTGGCCAGGCGCTGGGGGGCGGCCTGGGCCACCGCCAACGGCGCCCTCTGCTCCCTCGCCCGTGCCGGTGCGGTCTCGGCGCCCTTTTGCCGGGGCCAGCGGGTGACCCTCGTCGTGACAGCCAAGGCGGCCCTGGTACGCCCGGCTCCGGCCCTCCCCCCACGCCGGCGTGAGCGCCGCCGCTCCGCCCGCCCGGCCGGGGAGGCCGACCAGGCCGCAGCGAGGATCTGGTCGCACTTCCACCTGGGCGGGCCTCCCCCCGGCGCCCTCGTCGCCGTCACCCGCCAGGCCGTGCGCGACGGCGCCCCCCCAGCCGGCATCGTCGAGCGCGTCGTGGCCGAGGGTCCCTTGGCCGGCCTCAGGGACATGACAGCTGGCCTCGTGGCCCGGGTCAAGAGGGCCGCCCAGGCCTACGAGGAGGCCCGGCGCCAAGCCCTGGAGGCCGAGCGCCGGCGGGCCGAGGCAGAAGAGGCCCTGGCCGCCCGGGCGGCCGAGGAGGCCCAAGCCGACGCCCTGGCGGCCGCCGACAGCCGCTTTGTCGCCTCCCTCGTCCCCTTGGAGGCCCTGGCCCGCATAGGCGGCCTCGCCGAGGGTCCACGGGGCCGCCTCGGGCCCCTCCTGGCCGAGGCCAAGGTGCTCGA
>JAKAWM010000133.1:0-1275 GCA_021827285.1 Actinomycetes bacterium
GCCTGAAGGGCGCCATTTTCCTTTTGGTTGGTCCGCTACGGCTGATTGGTCACGCTCCCCAGGTACACCGCATCGCCGAAGGTGAACACATCGCCGGCCGAGTCGATCAGGTAGTAACCCCGGCTGTCGGCGCTCGGGGAGATGGCGACTAGGGGGACGGGGAGCAGGTCGCCGCTCAGATTGCCGTAAAAGTGAGCGCCGAAATTGATTACCGCACCATTGATGGTTGCCAGGCGGTAACCGCTGTTGCCCGCCCCTGCGTTGATGCCTACGATCTTGGCCTTTAACGCCCGCCTCGTCGCGCCGCTGGGCCCGCGGTAGCGGGCATTGCCGTAACTGAAGACCCCTCCGTCGCTTGAGGCCAACCAGTAGCCGTGGCCCGACGAGGTGGGGGCAATGCCGACAACCGGTTGGTTCAGGTGCAATTGCCCGGCACTGCCGTAAAAATGGGCGTCACCGTAGGCGAAGACGCCCCCATCCCTGGCCACCAGCCAGTACCCCTGGCCATCAGGGGTTGGTGCCATGCCTACGATGGGCGAGCTCAAGTGGAGCGCACCCGCCGAGCCATGGAAGCCGGCATGGCCGAAAGCAAAGACACCGCCGTCCGCCCCGACCAACCAGTAACCGTCGCCCGTGGGTGTAGCGGAGATGCCTACGATCGGTGCCTGCAGGTGCTTGCCAAGGAGGGTGCCGTAGTTCGCCGCCGAGCCAAAGTTGGTGACGTCGCCCGCCTTGGTCACCACCCAGTACCCGGCGCACCCGTTCGCGTCCTCGGTGGCCGCGAGAGCCAGCGGCTCACCCTGGACCAGCCGCGTGGTTGGCTTGGTGCACGAATAGGCCGGAGGAGTGGGGACGAGCGAGGCAGGCCCGGTAGTGCTGGCGCTGGTCGCCAGGGTGGGACCGGGAGTAGCAGCGGAGCCGCACAGCACGCCGCTAGAAAGATCTATCCCGCCCAGGTAACCGAGGCCGACGGCCATCGAGTACCCACCCGACGGCGAAGCGCTGTACAGGCCAGCATTGGTGCCAGTGAGGTCATTGTTACCGCTCGTGACTGGGCTGGTGAGCCTGGCGGCTTCGCTGTACAACAAGGGGTTGAGGAAGCCCACCTTGGCTGGGCACATGCTGTCGGAGAGCAGGACGGCCACGCCCCAGGAAGGAGCAGCGAGGCTCGTCCCGCCAAAGCCCAGCCAACCGCCACCGCCGCAGACACTCGGGGAGCAGTACTCCCCGTAGGGATCCCCCGCTAGGGCGGAGACATCGGGGACTTGGCGGCAG
>JAKAWM010000133.1:1285-7451 GCA_021827285.1 Actinomycetes bacterium
TTGAGAACCTCCGTCGCACGCCGCGGCCGGTGCCAGCGTTGCCGGCTGGTAGGAGGGCCGGGGCCAGACCACGCTCGATCCGCCCCCGCTCGCCCCGTTGCCGCAAGCGGTCCCGAGGCAGGCGGCGGAGGAGGCGTCGTGGCTGTTCCAGACGTACTGAGGCCCGGTAACGGTGTTGCTCCCGGTGCCGCCCACGGCCGTTACCTCGGGGGCTGATGCCGGGTCCACTACTGCCAGGGCTTTGCTACCCGTCTCGTTGAGGCAGCCTTCAGAGCCGTCGTCACCCGAGGCGACGAAGATGGTCTGGCCCTGGGTGGCCGCCTCCTGAAATAGGGCCTGCTCCTCCTTGTAGTAGGCGTACCCCATGTTTGTGCCTGGCTCGCACGAGCCCCAGGACGAACTGATGACAGAGGGCAACCCACCCGCGGCCGTCCCTGAAACAGCCAGCTCCCATGGGGCGAGGCCGGTGCCTGCCTGAGATGACTCATAAACGGCAACGGTCGCCTGGGGGGCCAAGGCGGCAATGACTTCCACGTCAGCGGCCACCTCGGGGTCAACGTCGGACGGTGGCGAACTGGTCGGGTCGTAGTCCACGCTCAGCGATGCCCCCACGCACGCCTCGAAGGTGTTGATGGCGGCGCTATCGGGGAGCGCGTACTCGATGATGCCTATGGTCTGGCCGGCTCCCTGGTAACCCTTGGCGTAGAAACCAGACAAGCCATAGGCCCTGGCCAGCTCGGCCGGTGAGAGCCCCACTTGGCCGCTCTGGGGGCACGTGGTCGCGGTCGGCGTCAGTGCACCACTGCCTGCCCCATCGGGGGTCGTTGCGTAGCGTTCAAAGGAGGCGGAGGCCGCGTTCGGCAGGTGGCTGCGGGCCACGTTCGGCAGGTGGCTGCGGGCCGAGGGCAGGCTGGCGGCCGTGTAGGGGCGACGCGCTTGGTGCTCGAAGCGGACGAGGCTGTTCGTCTCTCTTACCCAGGGGTCGAGCCCTCCGACGAAGGCAACGCTGCCAGCCACCTGTGCCGGCAGCCCTGGACCTTCGAGCGAACCCACCATCACGGCACCCTGGCGCGCTCGCAGCATCCAAAATGACGTGCCGAAGGCCCTTCCAGCCTCGCCCACCGTCCCGGTCACCTCCTGGGACAGGCGGTTCGCCTGCAATGGACCAACCTTGAGGCCCTCGGAACGGAGGTAATTATCTAGGCCGGTCACCTGAGGCGGGCTCGGGCCAAACCACGCCGCGAACTGGGAGACCGTCAGGTAGTGGTGGTAGGAAGGGTTGCCCGGAGTGGAAACGGCTGTGGCCAGCCCGGCCAGTTGCTGGCTCTCGGACGGCTGGAAGTAGACCTGCAGGTTGACGCGGGCCCCCGCGGGTGCTGGCCCGATCACCTGGGCCCCAAAACGGGCTGGTGACGGTGGAGAGGTGCCGGGGAGATCGACCCAACCCGTCGTCGAGGACGTAATTGTTGGCGCGTCGCCTCCTCCTGGCCTCGGGCTTGCGCCGGCAACCTCGGCTGGTGCCGCCAGCGCAGCAGCCGCCAGCGCCCCCGCTGCTAGCGCGGCCGCCGCCAACAGACCGTTGGCCGAACCGACCCATCTTCGCTGCGTGGGTAACCTGCGGGCAGGACCGCTCATGAGCGTGTGTATCGGCATTGGGGTGTCGACTTGGAAGCTAGCACTCAGCGGCCGGGCGTTCGATAGTGCTGACCTGCCATTCTCAACCGAGCAGGACTGGTCCGTCCCGGGCCTGCCACCGCGCTCTATCCGGGCCGGAGCCGGTTCGTTTCCGCCCGCCGCCCACCTCGCTCGAGCCGCTGGCCTCTCCCGGGGCGCCCTTGCCCGCCACCCACCTTGCCCGAGCCGCCCACCGCGTCCAAGCAGCTGCGCCCGAACTGTCGAGGCTCTATACTGGCTCCTGCCGACCGGCTCCAGTGATTCGGCGGTGCACCAGTAATAACTGGGACCTGTGGTGCAGCTTGGAGTGCACGCCGGCCTGTCAAGCCGGAGGCCGCGGGTTCAAATCCCGTCAGGTCCGCGGTCGGATAGCTCAGTTGGTAGAGCGCGCGCCTGAAAAGTGCGAGGTCGTCGGATCGATGCCGACTCCGACCACCACAAAGCCCCAGGTCACAGGCCTGGGGCTTTGTGGTGCCCCAAGACACTCCCTGGTCTCACAACCTCGCACAACGTCTTGCAACCGTGCAACGTCGTGATCGGTGGGAGGCTGCTTGTTTTGCGGACTGGCCTTCGTGGCTCTTCAGGTTCTAGCGGGTCCTGCCGGGTCATCGGACGACGATCGAGCTGAGCACCTGCTAGTTGGGCTTGCCTGCATATGGCAGGACCCTGGTGCGGTAGTTCTCGAAGTTACAACCCAAAGGCCGATGCCCTTGACCCCATTTACAAGCTGTTGAGACCCTCGGTGGGACCGTTGCCCGTCCGGGCCAAGTGGTAGTTGCAGGTCCCTCAACTAACCCGCCACGCCTCCCACTTACGGGTTAGCACCAATGGGCAGACGGCCAGCCGAGCCGTCTCCTAAGTATCGAAGTCCAACTTCTCCAGGCAGCGCCGGATCTCGGTCGCCCGGAAGCGACGGTGGCCCCCCAACGTGCGGACGGCCGTTATCTTGCCCGCGCGGGCCCAACGGGTGACTGTCTTGGGATTGACCCGGAATAGGGCTGCTACCTCAGCGGGCGTGAGGAGAGCGTCGGCCTGTTGCTGCTCGACCATCTCGCGTGCCTCCCAGGTGCTCGAAACATACCTAAAGGGTACGAGTTGGACACCAAAGGCACCATGGCCTTATGGCGTCATTTGGGACGGGCTCACTAACTAGTTACTGCTAACTAACTTGCCCGGCTCCAACCTAGTCCCGAAGCGGTCCGGGGTGCCCCCCCCAACGCCGCTCGGCCACGGCCGCCTTGGCCCGGGTGCCGCCCGCCGTGCAATACTGGCCCGGTGCCGAGCCCTGCTCAACCGGGTGTACTCGCGCTCCTAGGGGGTGCGGAGTGGACCGCAGGATGCGAGAGCATTGACCGCGACCTGCTCGAAGCCGCCGCCACCCGGGAGGTGCTCGTCCTCCCCACCGCTGCCGCCTACTGGCATCCAGAGCGTGCGGTGCAGACCGCCAGCGTCTACTTCGAGGCCTTGGGAGCGTCAGTCAAGGCATGCCCGGTGCTCCGGCACGCGGATGCCGAGGACCCGGCGCTGGCTGGCACGGTGCGGGAGTCTCGTTTTGTCTACGTGGCTGGCGGTTCGGTCCTGCACCTGCGTTCGGTCCTGAAGGCATCGGCGGTGTGGGACGCCCTGGTTGAGGCATGGGCGTCTGGGGCTGTCCTGGCCGCTTCCTCGGCTGGGGCAATGGTCCTGGGCGATACCATGGTGGACCCCCGCGGCGGTGCCTTGACGCTGGGCCTCGGGCTCCTTCCGCAGCTGGCAGTACTGCCTCACGCAGGCGACTGGAACGAGGAAAAGACCCATCGCACCGTAAGGCTGGCCACGGGCGGATTGGCCATCGCGGCTGTGGACGAACGCACAGCGCTTGTGCGCCGCCGAGACGGTCGCTGGCAGGTGGCGGGTGGCGGGAAGGTGAGCGTGTGGTTGGACGGCCAGCCGGCGAGCTTGGACATCCTAGACGCCCTGCAACCGAACCTGCCCGTTGGCTGGGCCCGCTGATTGCGGAGCCCGGCCAGGCCGTCCTGCTGGCCCCAGCCAGACGTCAGGCCCTGCTGGCCCCAGCCAGACGTCAGGCCCTGCTGGCCCCAGCCAGACGTCTGGCTGCCTCACCCAGATGTCAGCCTTCGGTGATCGTGATGCTCTTGATCTTGTGAACGACACGGGGCGGGCAACTGCCACCCGTGGCGCTGGCCGAGGAGCCGTCGTTGTTGATCTTGTTGAGCACGGCCATGCCGCCGGTGACTTGCCCGAAGTCGCTGTAGTTGGCTGATAGCTGCTGGCCGCCGCTGCCCACCACGAAGAAGAACTGGCTCCCGTCGCTGCTGGGCGACCCGCTGTTGGCCATGGCCAGGGCGCCAGCAGTGTAGACGCTGGCGCTCTTGGGAGCCCCGCCATTGAAAGAGTAGCCCGGGCCACCCGATCCGGTGCCCGTGGGGTCGCCCCCTTGGTCCACAAAGCCCTGGCAAACCCGGTGAAAAGCGGTGCCGTCATAGAAATGGTAGCCGGCAAGGAAGACAAAGTTGTTTACGGTGGTGGGGTTTTTCGCCGCCAGGAGCTTGATCGTGATGGTGCCGGCATCGGTGACCATCTGAGCGGTATATGTCTTGGCTGGGTTGATGCACATGGGCGGGGCCGCCGAGAACTTGGTGTAGTGCGGTGACGACCCATCGAGCTTTGGGCAACCGACATGGGCGGGAGCAGCGATCAAGGGCACCGACACCGGAGGCGCGGCCGTGGTGCTGGTCGTCACCGCGGTCGTGGTCGTGGAGGGGTTGGTCGTGCTCGAGGCCGAGGACTTGGGCTTGCCGCCCGTGAAGACAGTGATCAACACAGCCACGAGTACGACCACAACGGCACCGCCCCCGGCCACGGACCAGAACCGGGTCCTCCGGCGGCGTTGTATCTGGGCGCGGCGGAGCTGTTCCATGCTCCGGCGGCGAGCTTGCTGGCGCATACGCTTATCTGACGGCACGGCGCCGCAGCGTAGCGCAATTGGGCATAGCCCGTGGAACCACCCCCCGGGACTCCCACCAACCGTCGACGGACCCCCCGGGTGGCGCTGGCCCTAACGGCCAAGCCCTGCCTCATGTCCTGGTAGCTTTGAGACAGTGGCTCTTCTCGTCCAGAAGTTCGGAGGCTCGTCCGTCGCGGACGCCGAGCACATGCGCAACGTGGCCGATTACGTGGCCCGGGTGCGCCGCCGGGGCGACCAGCCGGTCGTCGTCGTCTCGGCCATGGGTAAGGAGACAGACGACCTTTTGCACCTGGCCAGCCAGGTGTCCAAGACCCTCCCGGGCCGGGAGATGGACATGCTCATCACGGCGGGGGAACGCAAGGCCATGGCCCTTTTCTGCATGGCCCTCCACGACCTCGGCGTGCCTGCGGACAGCTTCACGGGCAGCCAGGCCGGGATGGTCACTAACAATGAGCACACCAAGGCCAAGATCGTCGAGGTCCGTCCGCAACGCATCCTGGACGCCCTGGCCAAGGGAAGGGTGCCCGTGGTGGGGGGCGCGCAGGGCGTGTCGGTTGACCGGGAGATCACCTTTCTCGGGCGGGGCGGTTCTGACACGACTGCGGTGGCGCTGGCCAAGGCTCTGGGTGCCGATGCCTGCGAGCTCTACACCGACGTCCCCGGGGTTTTCAGTGCCGACCCCAGGGTGGTGCCGGGCGCCAGGCGGCTGGCCAAGGTGAGCTACGAGGAGATGTTGGAAATGAACGCCGCCGGCTGTCCCAAGCCCGCCATGCGTTCGGTCGAGTTCGCGCGTACCCACCGGGTGCGCCTGCACGTGCGCTCGAGCTTCACCTGGGAGCCCGGCACGTGGATAGTCGAGGAGGGCAGCGTCATGGAGCAGCCGATCATCTCCGCCGTGGTCTCTGACCAGTCCGAGGCGAAGGTCACGGTGACTGGCGTCCCCGACCGGCCCGGCATTGCGGCCAAGCTCTTCCGGGCTCTAGCCGACCGCCTGGTCAATGTGGACATGATCGAGCAGAACATATCTCTTGAGGGCAAGACCGATATCTCCTTTACCGTCGATCGGGATGAGCTGGCCATCGCCGAGGATGTGGCGACCGGGCTGGCCGGGGAGATCGGGGCGAGCGAGGTCCTGGCCGATCCCGACATTGCCACCGTCTCCATAATCGGGGCTGGCATGCGGACGCACCCAGGTGTGTCAGCGACGATGTTCGAGGTCCTGGCCACCGAAGGTATAAACATCGAGATGATATCCACCTCGACCATCCGGCTGACGTGCGTGGTGCGGGCCGGTGCGGCCGACCGGGCCGTGATCGCCCTCCACAAAGCATTTGGGCTGGAGGGTTGAGCATGGGCCTGTGCGTGGGGGTGTACGGTGCCACTGGACAGGTGGGCGGGGTCATGCGCCAGGTGCTGCGCGAGCGGGCTTTCCCCGCTACCAGCATGAGGTTTTTCGCTTCAGAGCGCTCGGCCGGCATGGAAATTGACGGCGTTACCGTCGACGACGTCCCCCGCGCCCACCAC
>JAKAWM010000134.1 GCA_021827285.1 Actinomycetes bacterium
CTGAAAGCGGGTCGCGCATGGGGGGCGGCCGAAGCCTCCACACCACCGCGTCCTCGGGAGGGTCGAGGTACAGGCCGCAAACGTCGCCCGCCTTGTCCCAGAAGTCAGGGTCCTGGCTCGTGAGCCAGCTTTCCACCTGCCAGGGTTTCAGATCCAAGGCCCGGCAGATCCTACAGCACTGCGATGCCGATTTCGGCACACCGTGGGCTGCCATGGCCCCTGCCAGCGCCTCCATGGTCCAGCGCGTCGCTTCGTTGGGCGGCTGCTCGGTGACCAGCTTCACGAACAACAGCATGTCGTCGTGGCCGTAGACGCACGGCCGACCAGAGCACTCAAGGTCGTCCAGCCCAGCCAGACCGAACTCGGCGTACCGCCGGCGCCAGATCCCCACCTGGTTATAGTGCAAGCCCACCATCCTGCCGATCTCTCGGTAGCAACCGTCCGCAGCGAGCAAGATGAGGCGTGCCCTTTTAGCAACCCGAGCCTCGACCGTCCCCGCCCGGCACCACGCCTGGAGCACCTGACGGTCACCAAAGGAGGAAGTCGCATGCACCAAGCTAATCACACGAGTTTATCTGTAGTTAATTAACTAACTAAGGCCCGACAAGCACCCTCGTCGAAAGCGCTGGGCGGACTCCAGCCACCGTACTCAGGAACTCCTTTATCGCAGGCGCGAGCGAGGCGTCCTACCCTTAGTCCATAGGGCCAATGACGCTGCGCCTTACCCTCGCATGCCGTCGGCACACACCGCCCGTCAGGGGTGACTACTTTCCCCAATCGTGGCTCTGTACCAGGCAAGCAGGTCCTTGTCCCCGCGCAACCACTCAACGAGCCGCTTTACGCCCGCGTCGAGAGACACTTTCGGCAGCCACCCGAGATCGGCACGAGCCGAAGAAGGGTTGGCGACCCAACGGTCGGTGTCCCAAGACCGCCCAGCCATGGCGCCCCAATTGGGCACCTCCTTTACCGCCAGCTGCTGGCACACCACATCCACTACCTCCCGCAAGCTGACCTGGGTGCCGGTCCCAATATTGTAAACCGTCTGCCGCGAGCGCCCCGACCTAGCCGCCGCCAAAAAGGCCTCGACGGCATCGTCCACGTACACGTAGTCCCTCGCAGTGCCAGGCGCGACCAGCGGCGGGAGGCGCCCATCGAGCGCCCGAACGACCAGCGTCGGGAGCAAGCGCGTGGGCTCTTCCCACGGACCGTACACCGAGTACAGGCGGAGCACGGTCACCGGAGCCGACCTGTGCTCCGCTAGGAACTGAAAGTAGAGGGTCGCAGCTGCCTTCGTGACAGCGTACTCGCTGTTGGGCGAGATGGCTTCGTCCTCGGAAGGAGCATGGTCCTTGAACCCGTACTCGGATGAAGAACCCGCCTGGACGACCGCCTCGGCCCCGGCCCCAAGCGCCACCTCTACCAGGTTGAGCGCTCCCACGAAGTTCGTGGCCATCATCTCCTGAAGGTCAGTCTGGTACGAGTACGCGCCGTGGGCTGCCAAACTGAAGACCCACTCGGGACGAACGGTTTCGACGAGCCTTGCCACTTCCCCGCGCTGCGACATGTCGACCACATGAAGGTGCACCATGCCCTCGATACCCGCGATCCGCCAGGCCCGGTAAGCGCGCCGGAGCAGCAGGTGCACGTCATGGCCGTCCGCGACGAGACGCCGCACGAGGTTGGCACCCACGAAACCCGTCCCCCCCGTGACGAGTGACCGCATGGCCTACAGGAACTCTTCGTAGCCGAAGGGCTCCAGGTAAGGCCCGGCGTAGCTCCTAACGGCCTCCACCTCCTCCACCGAAAGCTCCCGCGCAGTGGCTTCGTTCGCCTCTGGCGTCGGCACGCGGATCGTGCCCCAAGGGTAGACCTCCCGGAGCGCCTCACCATTCCAGCTCGGCACCGAGAGGCTCTCTGGTACAGACAGCCCCAGGCTCGCGCACACTTTACCGAGCGACTCTCGTGGAGCGGCCATCACGTCCTCTGCGCGCACGACGTGCATCCTTTCGGGGAACTCCTCACGGTAAAGGAGCGCGTGGTACTGGTTCAGTACCCACCCCAACATGTAGTGCCTCATCGAAAGAGGTACCGGCCGCTTCTTCGTGTCTGCATAGGCCGACCAAGGATTCCTGACCACGTGAAGGAAATGTGCCGCCGGCAAGTCGCCCAGGATGGCACCGGCGTCCACCACTACTATGGGGCTGTAACCGACGTAAACCTGCTCTTTCCCCGAGCGCCGCAAGTTCCTCCAAGACTCGAACGTGGCCGTGAAGAACGCCGCCACGTTGCCAGCCCGGGAGCGGCCTGTTAGCTCGGTGTGCTCAACGAATAACCGAGCGCGCTCATCGTCGGAGAAGTCGAAGTCGACATGGCGGAACTTGCTCACATGAGGAGTTCGCGCCCGTACCTTGCACTCCTCGTCGATAATGGCAGCGTAGTCCTCCATTGCCCCGCCCCGCAGAGGGAACGTGGGCCCGCGGTACTTTAGGGAGAACATCGACGCTAGGTAGTCGTTCACGTACTTCGTCCCCAGCTGCGACTCGAACGGGTACACGAACATTTCTGGGTGGCCGTCGAGCAACCGCTGCGTCGTATTACCACCGTTCTCGTACATCGCACCTATCATCAGCAGCCGAAATTCGCTGATCACGTCAGCCTTCCTTTCTGTCGGTACACGACTGGTTGTCGAACACATAGAACAGGGGCCTCGCCTCGTCCCTGGTTCTCCCCTTCGCCCGGTAAGGCAGCCCGGTACAGACCCGTCTAGGCAACCACTCCAACGCGAAAATCTGGTTCCCGGACGGCCATATGATGCTCCCGAGCACCCTCGAAGCCCGAAGGTCCACGGCGTGCACGCCGCACACGCTCCTCGACTGCTCCAAACCAGGTGCGTACTGCCGGAACCTCGGCAGTACCCGCGAGGTGCCTACGAACGCGATGTCCCCGGAGAAGCACAGCCCCCTCGTCCAACCGGGGAGGCGCAGCACCACCTCGTAGGCCGTGCCGCCGCCTTGGCCGTCGGCACGCGCCAGTTCTCCGTAACCGCTGTTGTCAACCCAGAGCGAACCATCATGTATGCGTGCGGAATGCGGCCTCGTGAGGCCAGCCACTGCTACGTCACGAGTCCCGCCGTGAAAGACGACTCCCCGCTTGTCAACTGCAAAGTTGCGGTGACCCGGACGCCGGAACCCCACCCTCGTCGTCGACGCGGAGAAGTACGAGTTCTGGAGACCATCGCCTGCCGCTATCGAGTTCAGCTGTATGTAGTTCTTGTCCCCGAGAGGGCCGCCGTCGCTGTCGACGCAGTGGGGCCACCACACGGGCCTGTACGAAGAGCCGGAAACCTCTATGACCGAGTTGATACCGACGGCGTTGGCATGAAGCTTCCCCGACACGATCGCCAAGTCGTGTATGTACAGGGCTCCAGGGAAGAACCTGGAGGTGCTCGGGAAAAGCGGCTTCCCCGCGGGGCGCTCGACTACCATGTCCGTCCGTTCGAGCACCCCCTGCAATGGGCTGAGCTCGTAGATCTGGTTCGGGTTACGGGTGCTCGCAACATAAACCTGGCCACTCGACCGGTCGACTGCCAACCCGGACGGGTGGGGCAAGGCGAGGTACGAGATCTCTGGGCTCCCATGCTCGGCCCCCAGCGCCATCACCAGGTGCTCGTACTCTCTTGTCACAAGCAAGGTGACCTGCAATTCCTCCAACAAGTCCCACCATGCCCCGCGCGCCTGGAACCCAAGCAGCTCGCGTCTCGCCCCAACCGGGTACGGTGGCCCAGCCACGACCTCAGCCGGGTGGCGCCACCGAGACGCCAAGGCCCCATGTACGCTCTCCAATGGCTTCGCTCCCGCACCGGGCATGCGGTGTCCCAGGCTTACTGCCCTGATGACCTGAACTCCCTGCGCCAAAGGTCATAGGCTCCCCAGTACAGCCCTACGGCCGTACGTAAGCTCGTGGTCGACGTCCCGCCGTGGCGACGCGTCGAGACGATCGGCACCTCCAAGACGGGGTACCCTTGGCGGAGGCAGACCGCGTTGAACTCCACGTCCAGCACGTCATCGTGCCTCTGCAGGCCGAGCAGTCCCTCGAAGCTGCGCGGGAAGGCTTTGGGTGTACCATTTACATCGAAGTTCGCGATATCGAAAAGGGCCCGACATTCCAGGTTGTAAAGTAGTGACCCCAGCCGACGAGCAACACTGTCGCGAGTCTTGCGGTTGGCCTTGATGACTACGCCCGGGTAAGCCAAAGCGAAGAGCAGTACCGCTAGCAGGTCACCCGGAGCCGTCCGAGCCGAGTTGGTGAAGCAGATCAGGTCACCCCTGGCAACCGAGATGCCCTGCTGCACCGCCATCCCCCAACCAGGTCGGCTCCGCTCGACCCGTATGTTGTGGCTCGCGCCGGCCGCACCTTGGCACGCCTCGAAAGTCCCGTCCGCGGGCCCGTTGACCACGACCACCATCTCATAAGGCCTGCCCAATTTCTCCAAGGCCTGTTCATAGCTGCTCAGTACCATGGCAATGTGGTCCGCCTGTGAGTAGGCCGGCACCACCACTGACACGAGCTCGTAGGCCATCGCTCAAAGCACCGCGAGCTGCTGACGGACGGTCTCACATATCTTAGAGGCCGAAAGGTTGTGCCAATCGTTCAGGTACTGCTCTCCGCCACCGGAGCCGTGGGGCTGGTGGCCGTCGATACCGCAGCGCACCACCCGGACGGCTAAGGAGTGCTCCGCTACCACCTCACAGACGATCGACCCAAGGCCCCCGTTCCTCGAGTGGT
Organism: Actinomycetes bacterium; assembly: GCA_021827285.1. Classification (GTDB taxonomy): domain Bacteria; phylum Actinomycetota; class Acidimicrobiia; order Acidimicrobiales; family Palsa-688; genus JAKAWM01. The sequence continues at coordinate 4,786 of JAKAWM010000134.1, forward strand.
TCTCGACCACGACGGCGACCCTCGTCCCTCGGAGGTGCTCCAAGAGGTCTTCGACTGGGGCAGGGCTCAAGCAACCGGCTACGAGGAAGGACACGTCAATACCTTGGCCGGCCAGTTGCTCGGAAGCCGCGGCGACCTCCGGCGATATAGAGCCGGTCGTCACCAAAGCGACCTGCCCACCGCTGCGGAGCACCTCCAACTTCCCGACATGAAAGGCGCCCCGCAGGCCTGGTACGACTCGCCGCTCGTCCTTGCCGAGCCGGAAGTACACCGGCCCAGGGTAGTCGTGCAGGGCCAGCAAAGCAGAGGCGGCTTGCTCATAGTCGGTAGGGCTCGCTATAGCAAGGCCATCCTGGGTACGCATCACAGCAATGTCCTCGATGGCGTGATGGGTTGGCCCGGCGTGCCCGTACTCGAAACCCCCTCCAACACCGACAATGCGAACAGGCAAATGCTGGAGGACCGGGCCGTTGCGTATGAACTCGAAGGGGCGCAGCGTCGCAAACGTGGCGATCGAATAAGTGTACGGCACGAGCCCGCCGTCAGCCAGGCCGGTGGCTAGACCGACCATATTCTGCTCCGCTACTCCGACGTTGTAGAACCGATCGGGAAAGGCGTCGGCAAATGGCTCTATAACCGAAAAGCCGAGGTCGCCAGTCAGGAGCACAACACGCTCGTCGTGAGATGCGATCTGCGTAAGCGTCCTCACGAAGGTCGACCGCATCTCCTACTCCCGGCCCCCCACCTCGGCCACGGCCAGCTCGTACTGGGAGTCAGACATTGGCAAGTAGTGCCAGGGCACTTGGCCCTCCATGTAGGACACACCTTTGCCAAACGTCGTGCGCGCAATTACCACCCGGGGGCGTCCACCCGTCGCTAGGGCAGACAGGGTGCCGACAAGCGCGCCGAGGTCATGGCCGTCAACTTCGGCCACATCCCACCCAAAAGCCGCCCATTTTACACCCATTGGCTGCAGGTCGAGCACGTCAGCAGTATAACCAAGCGCCTGTTGGCCATTCAGGTCGATGATCGCCGTCAAGGAGTCGAGGCGGCGATGAGCAGCAAACATGGCTGCCTCCCAAACGGCCCCTTCGTTGCACTCGGCATCACTGACCAAGGCAAAGACGCGCCTGGGTGAACCAGTGATGTTGGCAGCCAGTGCAGCACCCACCGCCACGCTCAGACCCTGCCCGAGGGACCCAGTGCTGAAGTCCACGCCAGGGGTACCTCGCTCGGGGTGAACGCCGAGGTGGCTCCCGTTTGAGCAATACGAAGTCAGCTCCTCCCGTGTGATCCACCCGCGCAAGTAGAGGGCTGCGTAAAGGGCCAGAGCAGCGTGGCCCTTCGAGAGCACGAAGCGGTCGCGCGCCGGGTCAGTTGGAGACGGGATATGAAGCACGGAGGAGTACAGCGCCGCGACAATGTCTGCCACCGAAAGCTCCGAGCCAATGTGACCGACCCCGGCTCGCTTGGACACCCCGAGCACAAGCCGGCGGACCGAGTGAGCCATCGAGGCCGCGCTCTGCATCTGAGCGTCACCAACGCTCACGCCGACCACCCCATGCCCGACGACATAACCCGACGGTCGCCAACCATTCAAACTCGGGTGTCCGGGCCGGGCCTAGCTCCGCCCCGCGATCACCGGCCGTCACGTGGCTACGATAGCATGGTGGTGCTTTCGTAGTCGGCCCCTTCGCTGCTCTCGGCCCTCGCTCCACGCGAGCCGCCAGGGTGCCCGAGCCGGTGCCCTGCGCGACACTCGTGAGGTGCGCTGATTCGGTCGCCCCGGCGGACCCCGCTCCGACTCCGTGGGCGACCGGGGCGAGCGCGCCTTTGACCGTGAGGGTGGCGCTGGCACCGCCCGCTCCGGCACCTGTCCCGGTGAGGTTGTCAACGGTGCCGCCACCGCCACCTTTGAAGGTGACGATGAGCGCCATGTAGGCGTGGGTCGAGGGCATCGTGCCGGTGAAGGCATAGGCACCCGTCGCCGTGACCGCCTCCGAGCCGGTCTGGAGCAGGTCACCGCCGTTGTTCAGCAGCCCTCGGGAGGTCCAGCCGGAACCGAGGGTGACCGGGGTGCCCGAGGTCTGCATCCCGCAGACGCCCCACAGCAGCTCGTCCGCAGTCGCCGTGGTCGCCGTGTTGCCGGAACTGAACGAGGTGTAGCCCTGGGCGGAGCCCGCGGCCGAAGCCGAAACGTCAGCCGCCGTGACCCCGGTGAGGTAGTCCACCGACACGAACACCTCGGCCGCGCCTGCCGGGGTGGTGACCGTGACGGTGTCAGAGGTCGAGAGCGCCTTGCAGTTGACGCAGTAGAAGACGGTCGAGGCGTCGTTCGCCCCGTCGTCTGCGTTCGGGCCTTGGGTGTATGTGTTGCCCTGGGTGTCCGAGACGCTTACCCCACCCGCAGAGGCGTAGGAGCCTTGCTCGACCGAAACGACGATCGTGCTCCCAGCAGCGACCGCCCCCGTGATCGCAACAGCCGTCGAGCCGCTGCCTCCGGTGTCACACGGCGCGGTCGCCCCGACGTTCCCGCCGTAGGCTGGCGCGGCCATCGGCGGCCTACGTCAGCGTGGTCTGCAGCGCGTTCGCAGCGAAGGTGAAGGTGACTCCCGAGCCGTTGACGATGTCCGTGGCCGGCGACAGCGGGCCGCTCCAGAGCAG
>JAKAWM010000135.1 GCA_021827285.1 Actinomycetes bacterium
GACATGCTCTTTTCTTGGCAGCCCCAACGGGGTTCGAACCCGTGTCTCCACCTTGAGAGGGTGGTGTCCTAGGCCTCTAGACGATGGGGCCGGACTGCGGGCAGTTTAGACCAGCCACGGGCCCACCACGAACGGGGCGGGCGCGGTCACCGGCGCGCCGGGCCCACCAGCCCCGCTCGCAGAGCCACCAGCATGACCCCCGCCGCCACTGCGGCTGTCTCGGCCCGCAGGACGTGGGGGCCGAGGCCGACCGTCACGGGCGCCGCCGCCAGTTCCGCTTCCGACCAACCGCCCTCGGGGCCGACGACGACAGTGGGCGTGGCCAAGGTCAAGGCGCCTCCTCCAGGCTCTGCGAGTGCGACACCCGGATCGGGCGGACGACATCCGGCACCCGGAGCCCGTCCCGGCCCTGACCCGCGCAAGCGACGACGGCCACCGGCCGGCACGAGGCCGTCCCTGGCACCGGGGGGCACCAGGTCGTCCCTGGCACCACCGGGCACGACATCGTCCCTGGCACCACCGGGCACGACATCGTCCCCGGCACCGCCGGTAACCAGGTCTTCCAGCGCCATCGGGCCCTCGACTGTGGGCAGCCAGACCCGGCGGCTCTGCATGGCTGCCTCCCTGGCCACCGCCCGCAGGCGAGCCAGCCGGCCCGCGGCCCGCTCGTCGTCCCAGCGCACAACGCAGCGAGCCGAGGTTATGAGCACGATGCGGTCGACGCCCACCTCGGTCAGCTTTTGCACCGCCCACTCGGGCTTTTCGCCTTTGGTCAGGGCGAAGCCCACCGTGACCAAGGGATCGCCGGGCGCTTCGGCCGCTACCTCGCCCAGGGGCGACAGGGACGGCGACCCCTCCCAGGAGCAAAGCCGCCAGTGCCCCCGCCCGTCAGAAGCAGACACAGTTTCGCCTGGGCGCAGGCGCAACACACGGGAAAGGTGATGGAAGTCCTCCCCCGCCAGCGACGGAAGGGCCAGGTCATCGACGAACACGTGGGCAGCAGTACCGCGCACGCTTTTCCAGGGCTACTTGAAGGCGCTGCGGATCCGCCCCGCGAAGCCGGCGGAGTCGGGAGGGGCCACCTCCTCGTGGCGCTCGGCGGCAAACCGCCGCAGCAGTTCCTCCTGGGCGGGCGAGAGCTCGGTCGGGGTCCGGACGGCCACCGTGATGACCAGGTCGCCCCGGCCCCGCCGCTGCAGGTGAGGGACTCCCCGGCCCCGCAAGCGCAGCTCGTAGCCGCTCTGGCAGCCAGCCGGGAGGGTGACTTCCTCGGGGCCTTCTATGGTCTCGACCTTGAGCTGGGCGCCCAAGGCCGCTTGGGCCATGGTGGCCTCGAGCACGGTACGCAGGTCGTAGCCGTCCCGGACCAGCTTGGGATGAGGACGGACCCGTAGATGGAGGTAGAGGTCACCGGGCGGGCCGCCTCGCGCCCCGGCTGCCCCCCGCCCGGACAGCCGCAGCGTAGAGCCATCATCGACGCCGGCGGGGACCTCGACGTTGTAGGAGCGCTCCTCCAAGCGCCGGCCCTGGCCCTTGCACTCGGGGCAGGGGGTGGTGATCTCCTCGCCGGTGCCGCCGCAGCGCGGGCAGGGGCTCGAGGTCACCATCTGGCCCAGGAGGGACTGGCGCACCCGGCGCAGCTCGCCGGCGCCTCCACAGGTGGAACACGTCACCGGCGTGGTCCCCGCCCGCGCCCCCGTGCCGGAGCACGCTTCGCACACCACCCCCGCCCGGACGGTGACTTCGCGCTCGGTCCCAAGCACTGCTTCGGCGAAATCGAGGTCAAGCACGGCCTCGACGTTCTCGCCCTGAGGCGGGCCTGCCCGCCTCCCCGCAGTGCGGGCACCAAAGGGGCTCCCGCCGAAGAAGGCATCGAAAATGTCGCCCAGCCCGGCGCCCGCCGTGAAGCCCCCAAAGGGGTCCCCAGCCCGTTCCCCATCGGCACCGAACATGTCGTAGCGGCGGCGCCGTTCGGGGTCCTTCAAGGTCTCGAACGCCCGGTTGACGAGCTTGAAGCGCTCCACCTTGGCTTCATCGGGCGCACCGGCGCTGGCGTCGGGGTGCAGCTCCCGGGCCAGCCGGCGGTAAGCGCGCTTCAGCTCCTCTTCGGTGGCGTTCCGGCTCACGCCCAGAACTTCGTAATAGTCCTGCTCAGGCATGGCTCTGGCTCCCTATCGAGCGGCCCGGGGCGCCGGGCCCGCCGCCGTGGCTGTCTCGGGCGCGCCCTCCCCGGTGCCGGGCGGCGCTGGGCTTGCCCCCCTCCTGCAAAGCCTTGCTCAGCTTCTTGGACACCACTTCCACTGCGGTAAGGGCCTGGTCGTAGTGCATCCGGGTTGGCCCCAGGACCCCGACGGTACCTGCCCGCTCGCCGTCTACCTCATAGGGGGCCACGACAACCGAGCAGTCAGCCAGGGACGCCAGCCCGTGCTCGGTCCCGATGGCAACCGAGAGGCCCCGGTCGAGCACGTCTTTTAGCAAGGTCACGAGGACGAACTGCTGCTCCATGATCCCCAGGACCTTGCGGATGGTGCTCACGGCATCGAAGGCAGTGGCCATCCGGGCCGCACCACCGATAAACACCTGCTCAGCGCCTTCATAGTCGGGCTGGCGCAGTGTTTGGAGGGTGGCCGAGGCCAAGTTGTCGGTGGTCAGGTCGCCCGTCCTGGGCACCGCGCCGGAGCGCTCCAAAGGACCGCCCACCAAAAAGGCGGCCAGCGCGGCCGAGGCTCGGTGGACCTGGGCCTCGGTGACCTCGCCGGGAAGCTCGATGGTGCGCCTTTCGATGGCCCCGTTGGCCAGCACGGCCACGGCCAGGGCCAGCTGGTGGGCCAGGGTGACCAGCTGGAAGGACCGCACTCTGCCCGGCTCAGGTGCGTTCGGGGCGACCACGACCGCTGCGTAGTCGGTCAACCTGGAGAGCAGCTCGCTCGTCTCGTGCAGGAGGTGCTCCAGCTCGCCGTGGGTACGAGCGAAGAACATCCGCACCAGCTCGGCCTGCGGCTCGCCCAGGGGGGCGGGACCGGCCAGGGAGTCCACGAAAAACCGGTAACCCTTGTCCGTGGGCACCCGCCCGGCACTGGCGTGCGGCTGCAGGAGATAGCCCTCCTGCTCGAGTACGGCCATCTCGTTGCGCACGGTGGCGGGCGACACACCCAGGCTGGCCAGCTGGGTCACGTAGGCAGAGCTGACCGGTTGGGCGTCGCGGATGTAGCATTCGACAACGGCGCGGAGTATGGCAGCTTTGCGGTCGTCCAACATCTCTGGCAGTCAAGGTTACCGAGTGCCAGACCCGTGAGGGGACACCCGCAACGGGCGCAGTTGGAAACCCGAGCTAAAGCCCGTGCCGGGGACCGATGCCGTGCCGTGTTGCGGTGCTGCATGAATCCTGACTACCTTTGTCATGTTTTGTTACCCAACTTGGAGGAACAGTGCCCGGACAGCTCGTAGCCCCTCATGGAGGCGCCCTTGTCAACCTGGTCGTGAGCCCAGAACGGGCCGCTTCCCTGAAAGAGGAGTCGCGGGGCTGGCCTTCGTGGGACCTAACGGCAAGGCAGCTGTGCGATATCGAACTGCTGGCCAACGGCGGGTTCTCCCCCCTGGCGGGGTTCTTGGGCGAAGAAGACTACAGCTCGGTGTGCGAACGCATGCGCCTGGCGGACGGGAGGCTGTGGCCCATGCCCATCACGCTTGACATCTCGGAGGAAAAGGCGGCCGAGCTGGGCGTAGGGACGAGCCTGGCCCTTCGGGACCCCGAGGGCGTCATGCTGGGCGCCCTCCACATATCGGAGCTTTTCCGGCCCGACCGCGAACGGGAGGCCAAGCTTGTTTTCGGTACTACCGATCGCGCCCACCCGGGCGTGGCTTACCTGCTCGACCGCAGCGGCCCCGTTTACGTGGCCGGACAGCTGGAGGCGCTGGCGCTGCCCGTCCACTACGACTACAAGGCCCTCCGCCTTACACCGGCACAGTTGCGGGCCCGCTTCGAGCAGTTCGGATGGGAAAAGGTCGTCGCCTTCCAGACGCGCAACCCCATGCACCGCGCCCACGTGGAGCTGACCCTGCGGGCGGCCCGTGCACTCGAGGCCAACCTCCTCGTGCACCCCTCCGTGGGCATGACCAAGCCGGGCGACGTCGACCACCACACCCGGGTCCGCTGCTACGAGGCCGTGATGAAGGGGTACCCGCACGCCACCGCCACCTTGTCGCTGCTGCCGCTGGCCATGCGCATGGGAGGGCCGCGCGAAGCCGTCTGGCACGCCATCATCCGCAAGAACTACGGGGCCTCACACTTCATCGTGGGGCGCGACCACGCTGGCCCGGGCAAGGACAGCACCGGCAAAGCGTTCTATGGCCCCTACGACGCCCAGGCCCTGCTCGGCGAGCAGGCTGGGGAACTGGGCGTGGGGATGGTGCCGTTCCAGCAGATGGTCTATGTCGAGGACAGGGACGAGTACATGCCCACCGACGAGGTCCCTAAGGGGTCTCGGGTGCTTGACATCTCCGGCACCGAGCTCCGGCGTCGGCTGGCGGAAGGGCGGGAGATCCCGTCCTGGTTCACCTACCCCGAAGTGGCCGCCGAGCTCCGGCGCAGCTACCCGCCCCGGGCGCGCCAGGGCTTCACAGTGTTCTTCACCGGCTTGTCCGGCTCAGGCAAGTCAACGATCGCCAGCATCCTGCTCACCAAGCTTCTGGAAGAGGGTGGGCGCCCGGTCACCCTCCTCGACGGCGATATCGTACGCAAGCACCTGTCCTCCGAACTTGGGTTCTCCAAGGAGCACCGGGATATAAACATCCGCCGCATCGGTTGGGTGGCTTCGGAGATCACCAAAAACGGCGGGATCGCCATATGCGCCCCTATCGCCCCTTATGAGTCGGTGCGCCAGGAGGTCCGCCAAATGGTCGAGGTGGCGGGTGGGTTCGTCCTGGTGCACCTGTCCACCCCATTGGAAGTTTGCGAGGCCCGTGACCGCAAGGGCCTCTACGCCAAGGCCCGGGCGGGGATCGTGAAGGAGTTCACCGGCGTCTCCGACCCTTACGAGATACCCGACCACGCCGAGGTCAGGATCGACACCAGCCAGGAGACGGCCGAGGCGGCTGCCCAAAAGATCATCCTGCACCTGCAGCACGAGGGCTACCTGGGGGCCCCCTGACCCTGACCTCCGGCTACGCTCCGAGACGCATCAGTCTCCGAGGCGCAGCGCCTTGATGAACGCATCTTGGGGCACCTCGACCCGGCCGATGTTCTTCATGCGCCTCTTACCCTCTTTTTGTTTTTCCAAGAGCTTGCGCTTGCGAGTTATATCGCCGCCATAGCACTTGGCCAGCACGTCTTTGCGTTTAGCCTTGACGGTTTCCCGGGCGATGACCCGCCCGCCCGCGGCTGCCTGGATGGGCACGTCGAAAAGCTGGCGAGGTATCAGCTCGCGGAGCTTTTCTGTCATGCGCCGGCCGTACTCGACCGCGTCGGAGCGGTGGACGATGGCACTGAAGGCATCGACGGGGACCGAGTTCAACAAGATCTCGATCTTCACCAAGTCGCCGGGGACAAAGCCGGCCGGTTCGTAATCAAGGCTGGCGTAGCCCCGGGTACGGCTCTTCAGGGCGTCGAAGAAGTCCATTACCACTTCGGAAAGGGGCAACTTGTAGACCAGCTCCACCCTTTCGGGCGAAAGGTATTCCATGCGTAGCATCTCGCCCCGCCGGCTCTGGCACAGGTCCATCACCGTACCTGTGGTCTCGGTGGGCAAAAGCATGGTGGCTTGGACAAATGGCTCCTCGATAACGTCGATCTTCTGGGGGGGAGGCATCTCGGCCGGGCTGTGCAGCCACGCGCTGGACCCGTCGGTCAGGCGGGCCAGGTACTCCACACTGGGCGCGGTGGCAATGAGGGAAAGGTCGAACTCCCTTTCCAGGCGCTCCCGGACGATGTCCATGTGGAGGAGGCCGAGGAACCCGCAGCGAAACCCAAAGCCCAGTGCCGCCGAGGTTTCTGGGGCAAAGGAGATGGAGGAGTCCGACAGGCGCAGCTTTTCGAGCGAGTCCCGCAGCGACTCGAACTCGTCACCGTCGGTCGGGTAGAGCCCGCAATAAACCATGGGTTTGGGCTCCTGGTAGCCAGCCAGCGGCTCCTCGGCCGGACGGGCCGCCTCGGTCACCGTTTCACCGCTGCGCGCCTCGCCCACGTCCTTGATCCCGGCGATCAGGTAACCGACCTCGCCCGGGCCGAGCAACGGGACCTCGGTTGGGACGGGGAGGCGCACGCCCAGTTCTTCGGCTTCATGGGTACGGCCGGTCTGCATGAACCGCAACTTGGCACCCGCGGCGAGGACGCCGTTCATGACCCGCACCGCGCTTATGACCCCCCGGTACTGGTCGTAGTAAGAGTCGAAGATGAGCGCCTGGAGGGGGGCCAAGGGGTCTCCGTGGGGGGGAGGGATGCGCGCGCAGATGGCGTCCAGCAACTCCGGCACCCCCTCGCCCGTCTTGGCCGACACCCGCAAGATCTGGCTGGCGGGCACGCCGAGCACGGCTTCGATCTCGGCCGCACAGCGTTCGGGGTCGGCGGCGGGCAGGTCGATCTTGTTGAGCACGGCCACGATCTCCAAATCGTGCTCCAGCGCCAGGTAGGCATGCGCCAGGGTCTGGGCTTCGATGCCCTGGGCCGCGTCCACCAGCAGCACCACCCCCTCGCAGGCGGCCAGGCTCCGGCTCACCTCGTAGCTGAAGTCAACGTGGCCGGGCGTATCGATCAGGTGGACAGTGTGGCCCTTCCAGCGCACCCGGACGTTCTGGGCCTTGATGGTGATGCCCCGCTCCCGTTCGATGTCCATCGAGTCCAGGTACTGGTCCCGCATGTCCCGGGGGCTCACGGCCCCGGTCAGTTCCAAGATGCGGTCGGACAGGGTGGACTTACCATGGTCGATGTGGGCGACGACGGACAGGTTGCGGATGCTGGCCTGGTCGGTGGTGGCGGGAGGTGGGGTGGCGTCAGTCATCGGTCCCCCCAGTCTGGCGCAATCAGGCGCCGCCCTAGGACGCTCACCACTGGGCCCTGGCACCGCTCGGTCCACCAGCGACAACCGTCCGCGGGCTCCACGTAGCGGCTGGATCTGCTAGCCTCCTTGTCCCTGTGGCGAACATAAAGAGCCAGATCAAGCGCAACAAGACCAACGAGAAGCGCCGCCTGCGCAATAAGGCGGCCAAGTCGGAGCTCAAGACCCGGGTCAAGGCCGCCGTCCAGGCGGCTGAAGCCGGCGAGGAGGCGGCGGGCGAGCATCTGCGCATGGCCGTCAAGCGGCTGGACAAAGCGGCCGCTCGTGGCATCATCCACCCCAACCAGGCTGCCAACCGCAAGTCTGCGCTCATGCGTACGACCGCCCGTTCGGCGGCCACCCGCCACCCGTAGGGCGCCGAACCGCTGCGAG
>JAKAWM010000136.1 GCA_021827285.1 Actinomycetes bacterium
ATGGTGGTGGGGTCCACCACCGGCTTGTCCAGCCCGAGGTCGGCCGCCAAGGCGTCGAGGTCGGTATCGGGTGGGACAGCCCCCAGGTCGCGAAGGCCGGCCAGCTCGAGGCGGGTGTCGTTGAGCGTCCCGCCCATCAAGAGGCGCAGGAACGCCACCCTTCTCGCCTCGTCCAACCGCCCAGTGATCCCGTAGTCGAGGAGGGCGACTCGCCCATCGGACTGTACGAAGAGGTTGCCGCCGTGCAGGTCGCCATGGAACACCCCGAACAGGGTGGCTCCTTCGAGGAACGCGATCATGAGAGCCCGTACCACCGCCGAGGTGTCGATCCCGGCGCTGCGCATCCCTTCGACGTCGTCCCAGCTGAAACCGTCCAGGCGTTCCATGACGAGCAGCCGGCGTGTGACCAGTTCGGGGTGGGGACGGGGGACGACGACCGCCTTCTGGCCCGTCTCGGCCAGTACCCGGGCGATGTCGAGCATGTTGTCGGCCTCGAGGCGGAAGTCCAGCTCCTCGACGATGGTCTCGGCGAACAGCTGGACCAGCGCCGGGGGGTTGGCCAGGGAAGCCACCGGGATGCGGCCGATGAGCAGGGGGGCAAGCCAGCTCATGGCGGCGATGTCGTTGCGGACGAGGCTCGCCACCTGGGGGCGTTGGACCTTGACCACCACCTCCTCGCCGCTGCGGAGCCGAGCGGAGTGGACCTGGGCGATGGAGGCCGCGGCGATGGGCTCGGTGGCGAAATACTCGAAGACATCTCCCAGAGGCCGGCCCAGTTCGGCTTCGACCATGTCCCGGACGGCGCCGAAGGGCTCGGGTCGCACCCGGTCCCGGCACAGCCTGAACTCGGCTACCAGCTCAGGAGGGAACACTCCTTCGCCTGAGGAAAGGATCTGCCCGAGTTTGATGTACGTGGGTCCCAGGTGCTCGAAAGCCAGGCGCAGCCGGCGGGAGAGCCCGGCACGCGAGATTTCCCGGCGGCCGAGCTGGCTGGCCCGCCGTTTCTCGACCAGGCGCCAAGCCAGGATGGCCCATCCGAGCCTTAGACCGGTCACCAGGACCCGCCGGCCGGGGGGGAGAAGGCGGCGCTTCAGCAGCTCGGGGACGAGCATGGCGGTGGACGCACGCAAGGCGACGGCCCCGTTTCGCCAGGGCAGTGCTTTACCGCTGAGATCCCACGGAGGCGTCTCGCTGAAGGCCCCCATGGATAGGTCGGCCGGTAATTGGTCGTCAGGTAAGGTCATGGCCATGTCGATGGTGTCTCTCGACCGACCCTAGCGGGCAGACCGGCCCCGGCGCGTCCCCGGGACGGCTAGGCTCCCACGCGGATGGGCACCATGCCGCGACTTTCTCCTGGTGACCGGGCGCCCGATTTCAGCCTTTTGGACCAGTCGGGCCAGCCGGTGGCGCTGGCGGGTTTTCGGGGGCGCAAGGTGCTCGTGTACTTCTACCCCAAGGCCGACACACCTGGTTGCACTGCCCAAGCCTGCGGGCTCAGGGACGTAATAGGCCAGGTCGGAGCCACCGCCGTGGTAGGTATCAGCCCCGACCCTCCCAAACGCCAGGCGGCCTTCGACGCCAAGTACGGGCTTGGCTTCCCACTCCTCTCCGATCCCGATCATGCCGTAGCCGAGGCGTACGGCGTTTGGGTGCAAAAAAGCATGTACGGACGTTCCTATATGGGGATCGAGCGATCGGCCTTCTTGGTGGGCGAGGACGGCCGCTTGGAGCAGGTCTGGTACAAGGTGGCACCCGCGGCCACCGCAGGCAACCTCTTGAAGGCGCTACGCGGGTAGGAAGACGACGCAGCCGTTGTGGCCGCCGAAGCCGAACGAGTTGGACAGGGTTGGCCCCGGCTCCCAGGGTCGGGGGGCGCCCGTTACCAGGTCGAGGGGTATGGCGGGGTCTTGGTGGCGGGTCCCGGCCGTGGGCGGGATCAGGTGATGGAGGAAGGACAGGGCCACGGCTACCGCCTCGATCGCGCCCGCGGCAGCCAGCGTGTGGCCGATGACTCCTTTGATACTGGTGACAGCAGGGCCAGGAGCTCCGAAGACCTTCAGGATGGCCTCACCCTCGGCCGAGTCGTTGAGAGGGGTGGAAGTCCCGTGGGCGTTCACGTAGGTGACCTCTTCGGGCCGAACTTGTGCGTCGGCCAACGCCAACTCCATGCAGCGAGCCGCCCCGCTCCCATCGGGTGAGGGGGCGGTTATGTGGTGTGCATCGGCCGTACTGGCCCCACCGGCCAGCTCGGCGTAGATCCGGGCGCCCCGGGCCAGGGCGCGTGAGCGCTCCTCGAGCACTACCACCCCGGCGCCTTCCCCGATCACAAAGCCGTCCCGGCCGGCATCGAAAGGCATGGATACCCCGGAGGTGGACAGCGCCGTCATATTGCCGAAGCCGGCCAGTCCGAGCCCGGTCAAGGGGGCTTCGCTGCTACCGGCCAGCATCACGTCGCAGCGGCCCGTGGCGATCAGGTGGCCGGCGTTGGCGATGCTCTGGGTACCCGCCGCGCAGGCGGTGACTGTGGTCTCGCAGGGGCCTCGTAGCCCGTAGCGCATGGAAAGGTCGGCCGCGGCGCGATTGGCCATGATCATCGGGACGAGGAAAGGGGTCACGCGGCCTGGGCCTTTTTCCATGAGGATGCGGTGTTGCTGCTCAATGGTCTCCAGGCCGCCGACGCCTGTGCCGATCATGGTCCCGGCCCGGTCTGGGTCGCCCCGTAGGGCTTCGATCCCGCCCGCGTCGTTCACCGCCTCCTCGGCGGCCACGCCGGCCATCAAAGAGAAGCGGTCGTTGCGGCGCAGTTCCTTCGGTGCATATAGGCCGCTGGCATCGAAGTCGGGGACCGGTCGCGCCCTCCCCACGGGTGCCTCGGCCATGAGCCCGGCCCAGAAGCTCTCCGCCCCGACGCCACAGGAGGCTACGACCCCTATGCCGGTGAGGACCACCCGCCGGCCAGGGATGGCGCCTGCGCCGTCTGAGGTGCCGGCCAAAACGAGCATCAGAGCTTGGAAGTGACCAGCTCGTAGGCCTGGGCTACCGTCTGGACGCCCTCCAGTTCGGTTTCTTCGACGTCGATGCCGAAACGCTCTTCGAGGGCCATTACCAGCTCGACCAGGTCGAGGCTGTCGGCGTCCAGGTCGTCGGCGAAGCGGGCTTCGGGGACGATCTTTGACGGTTCGACCTGCAGCACCTCAACGGCGCACTGCTTGAACACGTCGAACGACTCTGCGGGGTCCATTTTGTGTCTTTCCTCCATCGGTCAAGATTTGCCGGTTGCCACAATCTAGTGGGGCTGCCCGCTACCCCACCGCCACACGGCTGACGAATAGGTCATACCGGCGCCGAAACCGGCCAGGAGCACGATGTCGCCCTCGGCCAGGCGCCCGCTGCGGGCGGCATCGTCGAGGGCGATCGGGATGGATGCCGAAGACGTGTTGCCCGTGCGAGCGATCACCGAGGCAATGCGGTCTCCGGGCAAACCGAGCCGCTCGGCCACCGCGTTCATAATGCGCTGGTTGGCCTGGTGGGGGACGAAAAGGGCAACCTCGGAGGCGCTGACCTTGGCGCGCTCCAGGCTCTTGGTGGCGGAATCGACCGTCATGCGGACCGCCCGGCGGAAAACCTCTTGGCCGTGCATCATCATGCCCGGGCCCCCGTACTCGGCGTAAAACAGCGGCTGCAGGGACCCGTCCACACCAACGTCCCAGCCTAGGAGAGACCCCTCGCCTGTGACTGCTTCTATCACGACCGCGCCCGCACCGTCACCGAAAAGGAAAGCGCTGCTACGGTCGGACCAATTGGTGAGCCGGGTCAAAGTCTCTGCTCCCACCAGCAAGATGCGTTCGGACCCGACGGCAATGAGCCCGCAACCGGCCACCAGGCCATAAGTGAAGCCGGCACAGGCGGCGTTTATGTCCATGCCACCGCCCTTTATGCCCAGGGCGTCGGCCACCGGGGACGAGGTGGCGGGGATCGGCTGGTCCGGGCTGGTCGTGCACAGGATGAGCAGGTCGATATCGGCGCCCGTGAGGCCCGCCTGGCTCAGCGCCTTACGCCCTGCCTCGGCCGCCAGTTGCGCGGTCGTGCCCATGCCTCCCGGGGGGGACGCGGGGGGCTTTTCCGCCACGAAGGGACCGTCCGCGGCCCGCCTTTCGTGGATACCGGTGCGCTCCACGATCCATTCGTCGCTCGTGTCGAACAACGTCATGATGTGCTGGTTGGTTACGACCGTGCCTGGGAGGGCACTGCCCCAGCCGGTTATGGCACAGCCACGTTCGGGCCCGGCGCTGTTCGGGGTCATAGCCCTGTAACCCTACTTACCGGGTGCGAAGCCACGCTATAGCTACCGCGCGCGGAGCCAGGCTACGGGCTGGCCGGCCTGCACCCGCTCTCCGGGGTGGGCGAGCAGGCCCATGAGCACGCCAGCAAAGGGGCTGCGGACCTCCGTCCCCGATACGGTGCCCACCAGGTCACCGGTCTCGACCGGGTCGCCCGGTTTGGGTTGTTGGCTGGCCTGGGCTTCGAACAGCCCTGCACATGGGCTGACGACGAGGCGCTCGGACACGTACAGGCGCTCGCCGTGGTGGTGCTCGGCGAAGTCCTGCAGTGGGGAACCCCCGGCCAAGGCGGCCACCAAGGCGTCCAAGTCATCGGGTGTGGCCACCGTGACCACCGAGGCCTCAGGGACGGTTGCCTCCACCATGGCTCGCAATGGCCCACCCGGGCCCAAGTCACAAAAGAAGTTATCGCCGCCCCACTCACCGGTGTGCATGATGTCGGCCAAGTTGAGCACGCTCTGGCGCCACCGGACCGGGCTGCGCAGTTGGGCAGAAAGGAGTGTGGGCCAGTCGTCGGAGTCTTCGTGGGCCAGGGCGTCCACGTTGGCGACTACCGGCACTGCCAGCGGGTAGAAAGCCGTCTCTTCTAGGGCCTTGCGCAGGCGAGGTTGGGCTGGCGCCATCAGCGGGGTGTGGAAGGCTCCGGACACGGCCAGCTTGAGCACTCTTGTCGCTCCGAGCTCGGTAGCGATGCGGCCAGCCCGTTCAGTTTCGGGCGGGCGGCCGGCGATGACGCACTCGCGGGGAGCGTTGATGTTGGCCAACCAAACGTCGCCATCGGCCCGCCGGCAGGCGATCCGGGCGCGCTCGTCGTCGATGCCCGTGAGCGCCACCATGGTGCCCGGGTTGCACTCGGCTGCCTCTTGCATGGCCTCGCCGCGCTCGGCCACCAGGCGGATGGCGTCATCGAAGCCGATGGCCCCGGCAGCCACGAGGGCGCTGTACTCGCCCAGGCTGTGGCCGGCGCAGGCGGTGGGCTCGATGCCCAGGCGTTCCACGGCGTCCAGCACCACCAGGGCCATGACGAAGGTAGCCAGCTGGGCGTTGCGGGTCTCGGTCAGCTCCTCGGCACCGGCGTCCACCAAGAGGTGCTCGATGTCACGGCCGGCGATGCCGGACGCGTCCTGCACCACTTCCCAGGACGGGTGCTCGCGCCAGGCAACGCCCATACCAGGATGTTGTGACCCTTGCCCGGGGAACATGAACGCTGGCACTACCGCGGCCTCCTTGGTCTTACAGTATTCCGACCCCGTAGTGCTGGCGAAGGTAACACCTTCGGGCGGCAAGGGCGCTGGGCCACGCCGGCCGAGACCCCAAGGAGCTGGCTCGGCCGGGCAGTTACCTCAGGCCGGGCAGTTACGGAACATGGTCGTGTCGGCCGGCACCCGTAGGTTGCCCTTGGCCGTCAACCAGGAAAACCGGCGGGGCGCGGCGGGGATCACCGGGACAGGATAGGGGAGCAGGGGCCCGCCTTGGGGTCACGTGACGTCCTTTGCCGCCTAGCCCGGTGGCCAGTCCCAGGAAAACAACCGCCATACCGCACCAACCGACTATGGCGGGCGCCCTCCCGCCGGTGGACAGCGTGGACAGGGCTGCCACTGCGGGGGCTATGGCGGTCAGCAGGCCGGCACGGGCAGCACCGAGGCCACTTACCGCCGAGTACCAGCACACGAAGACCACCACCGTCATGGCCGCCAACAGGCCAACCGCGCTCCAGTCCGCCAAATCGAGGTGTGCGATTGCCCCAAACCTTCTGTGAGAAGGCTGGCCGTCAGGAGCATTGCCGAGGCTATCCAGGTGCCATGGAACGAGACGCCCCACGCCCCATGGCGTTCTAGAACGGGCATGGCGAGCAGGGTGAAGGCCGACTCGCACCCGAGCGCCACGACCGCCCAGGCCACGCCCGGCCAGCTGGTCCTCCCGCCGCCTTCGACCATCGTGCCTCCGAGCGTGACCACCATCGCCGCGACCAGGACACGGCCGCGCGGCGTTCGGTGCTCCATCGGCGGGCCTATGACCCCGAGAAGGACGGGTACGCAGGCCAAGGCGACCGCGATGGCCGTCGGCTGGGCGTAGAGCAGCCCGCGGACTACGGCGACGTTGAAAAGGGCAAGCCCGATAGCCGAAATCCCACCTAACCACAGCCACTCAGTCCCCTTGGGCATGACGAGGAGGGCTGCCGAGGAGCCGCGGCGGCAACGGCTCGCTGCCACCAAGGCGCCGGCGCCATCACGCCCGGCGAGATGCCATGCTCCAGGCCATCGGCCGCCATCTACCCGGTGCGGTCGTGCACGGTGCGGCGGCCGGTATTTACCTGACGGTGACATTCGAGGACCAGTTCCCGGACACGGCGCTAGCCGCGGCAGCACTCGCTGAGGGCGTAAACGTCCAGCCGCTGTCCTGGCACCGCTTGCGGCCCGGCTTACCTGGGCTGGTGCTGGGTTATGCAGCCACCACACCGGGCAGCCTCGACATGGCGGTGGCCAAGTTGGGCTCAGCAGTGGCGCAGTTGCGTTGACCGCGGGGCGCATGTGTCGACTCCGGGCCGCGGGTCCGCTCCCCTAGGGTCACTTCGGCGTCAACCCAGGTGGAATTGGCGCAGTCGCGGCTAAGGGGCGCGGAAGTGACGACGTACTTTGAACACCCCGGTTGATGAAGGTGGCGAACGGTTCCAGGTCGCTGCCTGGCCAGAAGTCGGCTCACTCTTCGTAGCTGCGCCGGTTCGATCTCTGTTTGCGTCATCCGTCTCGGGACAGGCAAGACCCAGATGACGGGACTGGACGGCTGGAGACCGACCTGTGGCGCCCAACGTAGAACCTGAGCCACAACGTCCCTGGGCTACGCTCAGTTACTGTGCCTCACACGATGCCGCTCCTTGTCCCGTCTGCTGCATTTGGCCTGAGCGCTGGCAGTTCAGGAGTAGTTCAAGCCGCCAGCAGCCGTGCGGGGGAGAGCATAAGTGCAGGTCAGAAAGCTAGGAGGGCGCGTGGTGGAATGGCAGACACGGTGGACTCAAAATCCATTGGCCGCGAGGCCGTGAGGGTTCAAGTCCCTCCGCGCCCACCCGATTTCTGAGGTAAA
>JAKAWM010000137.1 GCA_021827285.1 Actinomycetes bacterium
CCGTCGGCCGTCGAGGCGGCGAGGTCGATCGGTACGAGGCGGCCTCTTTCTCGGCCGTGCTTCGGTTCGACCACGAGGTGGGTCAGGGCGCGAGCAACGGGGTCGACGACCACGCGTCTCAGCTTGCCACAGGCACCGTCAAGGCAAGAAACCTCGCTACCGATCGTGAAGTCTGTCGGTCCGGTCATGATTGACTTCCTTTCACGGCTCATAGAGCCAACTTGATTGCTTCGAAAGCATTGCTCTCGTGGGATGCGTAACCCTTTACTATGTCGACCAGGTTGGGATGAAACCGTGGCGGCCTCTGAGCTCCTGGCCTACCTCCGACCAGGCCGCCTGGACCCGCTTACGCCGGCGTGCCCGTGCGTTGAAGGCGAGGCCGCCAAGGCAAAGCAAAACGACGAGCACCACGGCAACAACCAACAACATGGGCATCGCACCAACACCACCCTTGGTAGGCACATTTGGGCCACCTGCGCTACCGGGGCCCGGAGCAACGCCTGAAGCTCTCGAGGCTAGCAGCTAAGAGCCCTGTCCCGGTGGCAGTCCGGCCTGACCGGGCTCCTCGGGACGGGCCTCGGGCGAAGACGGTGCCCCGGGCGCGGCACCGGCCCGCTTAGCGGAGTGGCGCACCAGTGGGCCCAACGACCTTGCGTCAGCCACGGCACGCCTGAGATCGTCTCTTCGGCTAGCTGCCTGCCGGTCGCCGGACACCCGCAACGACAGGTAGGCAGCCGCGCCGGCGGGAATGGGTAGCCAGAAGTTGACCAACCGGTACCCGATCACGGCGACGATGGCGGCACCGCGCGTGGCGCCGAAGCCGACCAAGCTGGGCACGAGCACCCCCTCGACGACTCCCAGGCCTCCCGGGGTAATAGGGATTGCGGCCAGCACGTAGGCGAGGCCGTAGGCCACGAGCAGTCCGTCGGGGTTTTCGATGTGGCCGAAGGCCAGCAGGAAGACGAAGAGCGACCCGGCGTCGAGCAGCCAGTTGGCGGCGGCCCACAGCACGGCCCGGCGCAGCAGGGCGTGGTCAGCGGCCATGACCGTGACCCGCTCGGCGATCTGGTGCAGGACGCGGTCGGCGGTCTCGGCCGCCCCTGGCTTCAAGAACCGCAGGCGGGCCACCAGGTCTTTGATGACGAGCGCCGCTCGCTCCTCGCCCCTGGTGAGCAGCAACACGAGCCCGGCGAACGCGGCCAGCAGCAAGGCCCCCACTATGGCGGCGGTGGCGTAGATCGGGTTGAACCCGCTCACCGGGACCGAAACGATCAAGGCCAGCCACAAGATGGCGTTGAGGACCAGAGCCGAGCCGATCCCTTGGACGGCGAGGGCCAAGCCGGCATCGCTGCCACTGACGCCCTCATTGGTCAGCAATCGGTACCCGAGGCCGTCTCCGCCGGCCGTCCCGCCTGGGAGCACATGGCTCACTGCCAGTGTCGACAGGTCGATCCTCCAGATCCGGGAGAAGCGACTAGCCCGCGCCGGCAGCACCGCTTTGGTCAACTTGGCGTAGCTCGCCAGGCTGGCCACCTCGAGCACTGTTCCCCGCGCGACGAAGCCGAAGTTGACCCGCCCCAGCAGGTGCAAGGAACGGCGCACTCCGGCGACCTGGGGCAGCACCAGGTACTCGAGGACGAGCGCAAGTACCACGAGGAGACCGCCGCGCCGGAAGGGGTGCCTGCTGACCAGCCGGCGCCACAGTGGGACCGGGCCGGGAGCGGATTTCGACGTCGGCTGGTCCATCAGCTTCAAATACCTAGCCGAACAGGTACTTAACCGGACGAATGGAAACTAGGCCCTGGTCGTCGAGGGCCTTATCCCGTGCTCCACCCGCTGTTGTCCCCGTCGCTGGCCTTACGGTGCGCCAGGCAGGTCGGCTCTTGCCTGACCAGCAGGATGTTGGGCCCGCGACCGGGCAAGGTGCTGAGGTTGTGGACGTCGGGCGTGGGGATCTCGAGGTTTAGATGCCTCGACCAGTCCGGGGACGAGGTGCTGGCGCCGTTCGAGCTCGGCTTCTATCTCGGGCCAAGCCTCCTCAGCACGGTTACGCCGGCGGGCCTGGCTGTTTGAAGCGACAACGCCACTGCTCAGCAGGGCGACGATGGCAACGGCGAAAATGGTCCAAATGAGCATTGCATTAACACCACCCTTGTAGGCACGCTTAGGTCATGCGCTACCGGGGCCCGGAGCAACGCGGTCTGCGTTCACGATACTACCAGTTCGGCGTGGCGCTTCTGCGCCGCGCGGGTAGCGGGCTACGGCTGCTCGGACCTGGTCCGCCCGGAGGGACACGAACTTGTCCCGTCGAGAAAAGCTACGCCTGGCCGCGGCAGTCGCTGCCAGTGCGAGCCTCCTGAAGGGCTCCAGCTCCTGTTCCCTGGTTTCAGCCAGGGCCTCAGCGCGCCGCCCGTTGGGCGATCGCCAAGAGCTCCCTGAGCACCCGGTCCGAGGTGAGCTCGCTGACCTCCCACTTCCCAACTCGGCCGCTCGAATTACCGCCCGCCCCCTTCCACATGTCGCCCTCGTCGACTTGGACCTTTCGCGCTTCGATGTCGGCTTCGAGCAAAAGGTAGGGGTGGCGGTCCAACCGCGGCACTCCGACCTCGCCTTCGAGCGACATCCACAAGGCTATACGTGGCTTAGTAAAGCGTGCCTCGCCGCCCGGGTGCTCTTCGATCAACGCGTCGCCGCCCAATTGGCGGAGCCGCTGGAGCACGGCGTTCATGGCCGGCTTTACTTCGGTCTCGCAGGCTCTAGCGAAATCAGCTAAGAACTTTTGCCCGGCCGCCTGCCTTTCGGCGCTGAGCTCGGCCGAGTCACGGTCCCTTTGGGCCACTGCGGCCAGTAGCGGGCCGAAAGCGGCCAGCACTTCATCGGCTGTGGCCGTTGCGCCCACGGTTAGGCCCGGTCCTTCATCTTCATTGGCGCCAGCCGGGTCAGTCGGACGACGAGTGCCAGGAGTTGCAATTGGAGCTCCCATGGGATCTCCCCGATCTGCCTCGTAGCCGTCGGACATAGCGCCCGGCGCGCGTTCGAAGCCCGCGTAAAGCCTACCTCCGCTACGGGATGCTTAGGAGGCGCCGACGGCGCTCCGCCCTCAGCCACTTGGCGCCCAGTCCTCGGCCGGCTGTACCAAGACCAGTTCACGGTCTATGGCACACCTCGGAACCCCAGTAATGGCGAGGAGCTCCGAGCCGTCGATGGTCTCGCGCTCCAGCAGCAGTTCGATGACCCGGTCGAGGGTCTCTCGGTGGTCGCGGAGCAACTTGGTCGCCCGGGCTTCAGCTTGGCGCAATAGCCCAGCGACCTCTTGGTCTATGGAGCGCTGGGTCTCCTCGGCGTAGGGACGGCCGGCGAAGGGGTTGTCGCGGCTCGGCCCTTCCGGGCCGTAACCGACCGGGCCGACTTCGCTGGAAAGCCCCCACTCGCGGACCATCCGGGTGGCGAGGTCGGTGGCGCCAGCCAGGTCGTTGGCCCCTCCGCTCGAGGGTTCCCCCACGACGATGACCTCGGCCGCCCGGCCGCCCAGGCGTACGGCGAGCGAGTCGCTCAGATAGCTCTTCGGAAAAAGGTGACGCTCGGACACGGGCAGCTGCTCGGTGACCCCGAGCGCGGCCCCCCGGGGCAGGATGGTGACCTTGGCTACGGGGTCGGCATGCTCGGAGAATACGGCGACCAGGGCGTGGCCGGCTTCGTGGGCGGCGACAGAGCGCTTCTCCTCGGGGAGCAGCGCGTTGGAGGCGTCACGCCGGCCGATCAGGAGGCGGTCCCGGGCGGCATCGAAGTCTGCCCCAGTAATGACCTCCCGTCGGGCCCGCACGGCGTTGATGGCCGCTTCGTTGACGAGGTTGGCGAGGTCGGCCCCCGAAAAGCCGGGGGTGCCTCGGGACACGGCGTCCAGGTCGACGTGGCGGCCGAACTTCTTGCCCCGGCCGTGGATGGCGAGGATGGCGGTGCGTTCGGACTGGTTGGGAAGGGGGATCTCAACCGTACGGTCGAAGCGACCCGGGCGTAGGAGCGCTGTGTCGAGGATCTCGGCCCTGTTCGTGGCTGCCATGACGACCACACTGGCTCCAGGCTCGAAGCCGTCCATTTCCGACAGCAATTGATTGAGCGTTTGCTCGCGCTCGTCGTTGGACCCGAACCCGCCGGGGCCGCGCCGTCCCCCGATGGCGTCGATCTCGTCGATGAAGATGATGGCGGGGGAGCGCTTGCGGGCATCGGCGAAGAGGTCGCGAACCCTCGACGCGCCGACTCCGACGAACATTTCTACAAAACCGGACCCAGACAGGGCGAAGAAGGGCACGCCCGCTTCGCCGGCGACGGCCCTGGCGAGCAGCGTCTTGCCAGTACCAGGAGGGCCGACCATGAGCACGCCCTTGGGGCCGACCGCCCCGGCCGCGGCGTAGCGTTGAGGGTGCTTCAGGAAGTCCACCACCTCCATTACCTCGGCCTTGGAGCCCTGGTAGCCGGCGATGTCGGAAAAGCGCGTCGCGGGCTTCTCTTCGTCGTACACCCTGGCCTTCGACCGGCCGATGCCCATGATCCCGCCGAGGCCTCCGCCAAGTTGCTTGCGGCTGCGGCGGGCGATCCAGATGAAACCGCCGATGAGGAGAGCAACCCAGAGGAAGGTCCCGATCAGGCCCACCAGCGATGTCGCGCTCTTGCTGGAGCCCGTCACTTGGACCTTGTGGTCGAGGAGGAGGGGGCTAAGAGCGGTGTCGCCCAAGGCGACTGGGATCTGGGAGGTATAGGCGGCGCCGCTGTCGAGCTTGCCGCTGACCGCGCCCGTCGACGTGATCGTCGCCGTGGACACCTTGTTGGCAGCTACTGCGTTGACGAAGGCTGTGTAGGTGAAGTTTTTGACCGGCGCATGCTTGGTGTCGACGCGCCAGAGGAAAAGACCAGCGATGACCAGGGAGAGCACCATGACCCAGGCCCGCCACCGCTGTGGCGGTGGGACCGCTATTGGGGCCCGCCCACTCGGCGGCCGGCGCGCGGGCGGGCTCGTCTGCCCCCCGGTGGCTTGGTGGCGCGTGCCAACAGGGCGCCAAATTTCGAAGAATGGTCTCAAACGGTTGATCGCGCCTCCAGGGGTGCACAAACGACAATGGGACGTCCCCCCGCAGGGACCAGGCCGAGGTAACCACAGCTTACTCCCTTTGCTCCCTTGGGCGACCTCGGTTTGTGCAGAGCTCCGGCTGGCGTCGATCTGTCTGGCACCCCACGAGGGTGGTGGCACTTGACCAGCGTCGGAGCTGACGACAAAAGGACGGCCCTCGGGGCCGTCCTTTGGCGCTTTCTGGTTGTCCGTCATGGTCCGTGGTCCCGCTCGCACGGGTGGGGACCGCCTCGTCACAGGCGTAGATTTCACGCCCGAGCATTGGGCCGGTTCTAAAGTCGAGGGGCTTGCACGGATGACGGCTGGTCTGGGCCCGAGCGAACCGCTTGAAGTGTTCCCTCTCGGGCCCGCATCAGGCTAAGCCTGGATCCACCGCCTAGGGACATGTAGTTCTGCCTGAGCATCCACCAAAAGCTGCCTCCGGCCTGGGAGAATTGGTGCCGCTAAACGACCAGTCAGCCCAGGGACGGAGGCACCTTTTAGATGCGACCATCATCGCGCAACTTGGACCGCTTGGAGGTCACCTTCGACGACCCCAACGCAGTCGCCAATGGCGGGCTCGTGCTACCCATGACGCTGGCCGACCGGCTCGGGCTGAAAGAGCTGGTAGACCGTAACGTGCACCTCGGCGACGCCCCCGGGCACGCCAACGTCGGCCAGAAGACGGTGGCGCTGGTGGCCTCGGCGCTCGTGGGCGGCGACTCGATAGACGATGCGGACGTGCTGCGGACCGGGCGCGCCGACGCCCTGCTCGGGCGCTGGGTGCCGGCCCCGAGCACCCTCGGGACCTTCCTCCGCAGCTTTTCCTGGGCCGACACGAGGAGCTTGGACAGGGTCTCTGGCGAGCTATTGAAGAGGGCCTGGGCGGCAGGGGCAGGACCGGGCGACCGTCCGCTCACGATCGACGTGGACTCCTCCATCTGCCGTGCCTACGGGCTGAAGAAGGAAGGCGTCACCTTCGGCTACACCAAGGTGAGGGGCCTCCACCCGCTGCTCGCGACGGCTTTGGGCCAGGTGCTCGGCGTGCGCCAGCGAGGCGGCAACGCGCATACCGCCAGGGGGGCGGCCAGTTTCCTGGCCGAGGTCTTCAACCGGGTGAGGGCTGCCGGGGGGACGGGGCCGCTCAGCCTCCGGGGCGACTCGGGCTTCTACAACCGAAAGGTCGTCGGTGCCTGCCAGAAAGCAAACGTCCGCTTCTCGATCACGGCCAAGATGTCCAAGTCCCTCCGCAAGGCCATCGACAAGCTCCCCGCCGAGGCTTGGGCCCCTATCCCTTACTGGGTGGAAGGCGGTGCCGACGTGGCCGAGGGCACCTACAAGGCTTTCGGCAAGGAGGAGCTCCGCCTCGTAGTGCGCCGTGTGAAGCCTGCCCCCGGCAGCCAGCTCGCCCTGTTCGAGACCTACGAGTACCACGCCTTTGTCACCGACATGGAGGGCAGCGCTACCGAGCTCGACGCCTACCACCGCGCCCACGCCGAGGTCGAGCTCGTGATAAGGGACCTGAAGGAGGGTGCCTGGGCGCACATGCCTTCGGGGCGTTTCGGGGCCAACGCCGCCTGGCTCGCCATAGGCGCCATCGCCTACAACCTGGGACGGTGGTGCGCGAAGCTCGGCGGCATCGACGACCATGCCGGGCCCATAGCCCCGGCCACGCTGCGCCGACGCTACATCGCAGTCCCAGGCCACCTCTCCCGTTCGGGCCGGCGTACCAAGCTCCACCTGGTTGAGGGCTGGCCGTGGGAAGAGAACTTCCTAGCTGCCCTCGGGCGTTTGCGGGGCTTGGTGCCACTGCTCGCCTGAGCCGCCACCGTCACCAACTGAGCGGAGCGAAGGCGGTAGCGGTTGCTGGTGCGCGCCCCGCTTTGGGCTGGCGGAGCCGCCGGGGGCTCACGGGCTCACTCAAAACGGGCAAATCGCCGAGAGGCGCCTCTCGTCGCTCCTGAGGGCCATCCCCCTTGGACGGTACGCAGAGGCATCCTGCCTTCTTTAGGCCCTCTTACGCGGTCGGCCGTCACTAATCGGTGGATTCAGGCTAAGGAAAAAACCTGGACGGGCGAGTTCTGTGCTGACATTTCGCCCTCCTCTCTGGACCTGGTCGGTCCTCTGTCGGCAGGCAGGCTAATTGCCGGTGTCTGGAAGGTCTGACGCTCATGGTACTCCTGGTTTGCCAGTACTAGCAACTTCTTGCTAGAAATTTTCCCCTTTGCCCGGCGAGTCGAGCACCGGCGCCACGAGC
>JAKAWM010000138.1 GCA_021827285.1 Actinomycetes bacterium
TCTAGCCCGATGGCGTCGATGGGGACGTCCACGCCCAAGCGAAGAGACATCCACCTGGCCACCGCCTGGCGGGCGTCCGGCGAGCCGGCCGACGGCGGGTAGGCGCGCACAGCATGGTCGCTGTCGCCCGCCGCCAGCGCCGCCAGCACGGCCGGGCTGGGTGGGTCACAGGGCGTCCCGACGGAGAGGTCAACCAGGCCGCCGGCTAAGGCCGCCGCGGCGGCCCGTAGGGGTGAGAGCCGTTCGTAGGGGTAAGCAGGGGGCTGAAAACCGTTCAAGTTTGGCCTCTGGGCGCAGTTCGGGCACCCGATGTGCTGGCGAAAGGGGCGAACTTGGCTGCCGCGGCCGGTCCCAGTCGGGCGCGGACGGCCATGACCTGCCCACTGGCCTCCACGGCCGTGCTCACGACTTCTCCCTCCCTGTGCAGAGCGGCCAGAACGTCGCCCCGCTCGCAGGGGACTCGGAGCTCGATGACCCGGTTGGCCTCCCGCAAGCGGTCACCTATGGCTCGCCGCAGCTCGCCCAAGCCCAGGCCGCCGGAAGCCGAGATCACAACGGGGCCCTCCTCGGCGTAACGTTCCGCCAGCTCCTGGGCAGCTTCGGGTGCCAAGTCGGCCTTGTTCAGCACGAGCAGCTCAGGGAGGTTGGCGGCGCCGATCTCGGCCAGCACCGCCCGCACTGCGTCCACTTGGGCAGTTGGGCCCGGGGCCGCGCTGTCTACGACATGGACAAGCAAGTCTGCCTCCAGTACCACCTCCAGAGTGCTGTGGAACGCCTCCACCAACTGGTGCGGCAGCTTCCTCACAAAACCGACCGTGTCGGAGATGAGCACCGGCTCGCCGCCCGATAACGCGAAGCGGCGCGTCCTCGGGTCGAGCGTGGCGAACAGCCTGGGGTCAACCTCCACGCCCGCCCCCGTCAGGGCGTTGAGCAGGGTGGACTTTCCCGCGTTGGTGTACCCGACCAGCGAGACAGTAGCCAGCTCGCTGCGGCGCCGCTCCTGCCGTTGCAGCCTGCGCCGGCCAGAGAGCAACGCCAGCTCGGACTGTAACTTATGAACCCGCCGGACCACGCGCCGACGATCGACTTCCAGCTGGGTCTCGCCCGGTCCCCTGGTCCCGATGCGGCCGGCCTGTTGGGAGAGGGCGACCCCTCGTCCACGCAAGCGAGGGAGACGGTACTGCAGCTGAGCTAGCTCCACCTGCAACCTGCCCTCCTCCGTCCGGGCGTTCTGAGCGAAAATATCCAGGATGACTGCTGTCCGGTCGATCGCCGTCCGGCCCAGGATCTTTTCCAGGTTGCGTGACTGCGCCGCCGACAGCTCGTCGTCGAAGACGACCGTGTCGGCGTCGGATGACTCCGAGACAAGGCGCAGCTCTTCTGCCTTGCCCCGCCCTACGTAAGTAGCTGGGTCAGGGGCCGCCCGGCGCTGCTGTACGCGGGCCACCACGTCAGCGCCCGCCGTGGCTACCAACAGTGCCAGTTCGTCCAGGTGGAGCTCGGTCTCGGCCTCAGTGGCAGGCAACCGCGAAACCCCCACCAGCACGATCTTTTCCCGGAAGCTGCGCTCGATCAGGCTCATGGGCTAGAACTCGAGCCAGCAGCGTCCGACCCGCCGGCTCGGCCCGGAGAGCAGCGCCATCCCATCGGGGCGAAGCTCCACATCGGCTGCCCCGCCCGGCTGGTGGACGGTGACCTTCCTGCCCACACGGCCCCAGTGATGAGCCGCTACCGCGGCCGCCACCGAACCCGTCCCGCACGCCATGGTCTCGCCCACGCCCCTTTCCCATACTCTCATGGTCAGCTCGTCCCTCCCGGGGCCGAGCGCAACCAGCTCGACGTTTCGTTCACCCCGCCCCAGTTCTGGCCCCAGCGTGCCCAGATCCGAGCCGGCCGGGTCAGGGCCTAGCACGACCAAATGTGGATTGCCCACATCCACCAACAGCTGGCCGTTGGTCACGTTACACAGCTCAGCGCCACCATTCACCACCGGGATGCCCATCTCGGTGCTGGCGCGCAGCCAACGGTCGGTCATCTCCTCGATGACCACGCGACGTAGCCCGGCGGGCGTGCTCACGACCAGGCTGTCGCCGACCTCGGCTTGGACTGACCCTGCATCGAGCGCGGCGTGAACCAGGCAGCGCAGGCCATTGCCGCTCATCTCCGCCTCGCTCCCATCAGCGTTTCGGAGCTCGAAGGTCATTACCGCACCCAGCGCGGGCGGGCCGGCCCGCACCAGCCCGTCCGCACCGAAGCCCAGGTGGCGCTGGCAAGCCGCCCGCGCCATGGCGGCATCAATGCGGCACTGGCCGTCTAGGTCAATCAGGACCAAGAAATCGTTGCCCAGCCCTTCGTACTTGGAAAGCAGCACCCCATGGCGACCAAGGCCCGGCGACGACATCCCCGGCTTGGGTTGCGAACCAAGCAGCCGGTCCATTTCCATCATGCCGCCTCCCATTCTCCCAGCAAAGCGGGAAGCACGGCCAGCGGATTTTCCACGGCTCCGAACCAGCGGATCCTGGGGTCACGGCGCCACCACATCCGCTGGCGCCGGGCGAAGCGCCGGGTCCTGGCCACGGCCAAGCGCGCCGCCTCCTCCCTTGGCACGCCCAGCTCGACGTGCGCCAGGAGCTCCTTGTAGCCGAGAGCCTGCCGGGCGGTGCGGGAAAGACCGGCCGGGTTGGAAAGCAGCCTTTCCACTTCCGCCAACAAACCTGCCTCCAGCATCGCCATGAAACGTTCTTCTATGCGGCGACGCAACACCGCACGGGGCAGCCAAACTCCCGCCAGCCGCCAATTTGTCATCGGGAAGGCGTCCACCCCCGGCCCGTAACTGGAAAAGGGCCTTCCGGTGCCGATGGTCACCTCGAGCGCCCGAAGGACCCGCCTACGGTTGGCCGGGTCGATACGACCGGCACCAGCCGGGTCGAGGACGGCAAGCCTCTCGTAGAGAGTGGCGGTAGCTTCCGCCCCGAGATCCCGGGCCACCTGGGGCTGACGAGCGGGTACTCCAAAACCGTCCACCAAGGCGTGAAAGTAGAGTCCCGTCCCGCCCACAAGAAGGGCGCGGTGGCCGCGGTTCTCGATCGCGCCTATGACCCTGCGGGCTTCTCCTATAAATCGCGCCAGGTCCCACTCCTCCGACGGCTCGGCCACATCGATCAGATGATGAGGCACACCGGCTCGTTCGGCCACGGTCGGTTTCGCGGTCCCTATGTCCATGCCGCGGTAAACCTGCATGGAGTCCGCCGTCACCACTTCGATATTGCCCAGCGCTCGTGCCACGGACACCGCGATGGACGACTTGCCGCAAGCCGTGGGGCCGACCAAGGCAAAATGCCCGAGGCTTATGGACAAGGCCGTGCTGCTCCAGGGAGCACTAGGCCGGCACGACGGGTATGAGAACGCGGTGGCGGGGCTCGGCCACCGTGCGTTCCAACTTTCCCCTGAGGAAGTGGGGCGCCGCGCCTTCGATCCTAGCCTCGACGACGGCGCCGGCCCGCATGCTCTCAGCCTGCAGGTGGACCAGCTTGTTCTGGCGTGTTCGGCCCGAAAATAGGCCCGGCCCGCCCTTTTTGGCTGGGCCCTCCACCAGTACCTCCTCGACGCGACCCACCCGAGCTTGGTGCTTGCGCAGGGCGCTGCGTTCAACGACCCGCCGTAGCCGCTCAAAACGATCGGCCGCCACCTCGGCAGGGACGAAGGCCTCCGCCCGCCCCGCGGCCTCTGTCCCCGGCCGGGGAGAAAATATAAACGTGTACGCGCTGTCGTACTCTGCCTCAGCGGCCACTTCCAGCGTCTGTTCGAAGTCTTCTTCGGTTTCACCCGGGAAGGCGACGATGATGTCTGTCGTGACCGCCAAGTCGGGGACACCCGCCCGTGCCGCAGCCAGGCGCTCCAGATAGCGTTGCGACGTGTAACCCCTACGCATGGCAGCCAGGACCCGGTCGCTACCCGACTGGAGGGGCAGGTGCAGGTGGGGGCACACCGCCTTTTCAGTGGCCATGGCCTCGATCGTCTCGGGACGGAGATCCTTCGGGTGGGGGCTCGTAAAACGCACGCGCTGGATGCCTTCGGTTCGGGCCACAGCCCTTAGCAAGTCAGCAAAGAGGGGCCTCGGCCGGGGTGTTGGCGCGCTCGCCCATTCCTCACCGGTCAGGTACGGGTGGGCACGCCAGTCGGGTTGGCGGCGAGCAGCCAGGGCCAGATCCCTCCCGTAGGAGTTGACGTTCTGGCCGAGGAGAGTCACCTCGACCATGCCCTGGGCGGCCAGCCCCTCAACCTCGCGGCACACCTCGGCAAAGGGCCGGCTGATCTCCCTACCCCGAACAGCGGGGACGATGCAGAATGCACAATGGTTGTCGCAGCCCACCTGGATGGTGACCCAGGCGGCAAAGGCCAGCTCCCGGCGCGCCGGCAGCGCAGAGGGAAACTCCTCGGCCTCAGTCGCAGCTGCCTCCAGGATCTCGACCACCGGTCCGGCCTTGCGTGCGCGCTCAAGCAGCGCAGCGGCGTGACCGACGTTATGGGTGCCGAACACGACATCGACCCAGGGCGCTCGTTCCATGACTACGTCGCGGTCTTTTTGGGCCAGGCACCCCCCGACCGCAATCTGAAGGCCGGGCCGCGTGCGCTTGAGGGCACGGAGCTGGCCCAGGTTGCCGTAGAGGCGGTTATCGGCGTTTTCCCGGATGCAGCACGTGTTCAGGACGACCACGTCGGCCTCCTCGGGACTGTCCGCCGGCACCATGCCGTCGGCCTGGAGCAACCCGGCGATCCGCTCCGAATCGTGCTCGTTCATCTGGCACCCGAAGGTCCGTACCAGGTAGCGGCGCGGCTGGACCGGGCCTACGCCCGGCCCGCCCTCCTCCCGGCCAGGCTGCGCCCCTTGGTCTACCTGCTGCGCCACCTTCACGAGCCTAACGGTCCAATCAGGGGGAAGCCAGTAAAAAGGGCGATCACGAAGGCGGTCACGAAGCGGAGAAGTAAGCCTTGGCGTCCCCAAAGGTGTATAAGCGGCCGGTGGCCCCGAGGAGCCAGTACCCGCGACCGTCGGGAGCGCCCGCCATGGCGGTCACCGGGGCCACGAGCGTTTCGCCCTGGCTCGGCACGGAACCGTAGAAAGTCGCGTCTCCCGTGGGCGTCCCTGGCCCCCAGGTGATGACACCCCCATCCATGCCCACCTGCCACACCCCGTTACCTGAGGGGGTAACCGCGGTCCCTACCTGGGTGGCCGCCACCGCGGCACCAGGACCGCCCGAAACGAGCATGCCTCCCGGGTAAATGAAAACACCGCCGTCGTCGGCCGCGGTGACAACATAGCCGCCGGCCTGGCGAGCCTCTATGGCGTCGTAGGGGGCGAGGCGGCTCCCGGGCATGCCAACAACACGGGCGTTGCCGAACCCGTAGACGTGGCCTCCGGCGGTGAGCAGCCAATACCCCTTCCCCGTGGGCGTAGCGGCAATCCCCGTGACGGGACCGATCAGGGGTTCGTGGGCCGCCACCGGCGAGCCGTAGTCGTGGGCGTCACCGAAATCGTAGACCGCGCCGTCTGCAGCCGCGAGCCAGTAGCCGCGGGCGTCGTAGGTCCGGGCCATGCCCACTACGCCCCCGGCGGCGGCGGCAGTCGCGGTCGGGAGCGACCCGTAGGGGTGGGCATCGCCAAAGGCCAGAACCCTCCCGCCTGAGCGCACGAGCCAGTAGCCCTGGCCATCGGGCGTGGGCGCGATGCCAACGTACTGGTTGCCCCTCGCCGCCGGCGGCAGGGCGTTGGTCACCTGGAAGCTCGCCCGGGCGGCGACGTGGCTCTTGCACGAACGCGCCACAAGTTCGTAGTTGCCCGGACGGGTAGGCCCGCCCTTGCCACCCAGGTAGGACGGCACCTGGAAGCTGACCGACCACGAGCCGTCCGTCTGGACCGGAGTGGTCATCTCTGTCGCCGCGCCCTTGCCGCCCACCGCTTCGAAGTCAAAACCAAACCAGTTCGTCCCCGCGGAGCAGCCGGCCCCTGCCTTGCCGCTCACCGTCAACACCGTCCCCGGTGGGCCCGAGGACAGCGAAAGGGATATCTGCTTTGATGCGGAAGGCCCCCCGCACCCCGCCAGGCCGGCCGAAACGCCAGCTACCAGCAAAGTCCCTACCAGCGCCCGTGGCGCGCTCCTGCCCATCCGCCCAGCCTATTGGGCCGCGGGGGGCGACTTCACCTCTCGGTTGCCGATAGGTACACGGATAAGCATATGTACGTACAATAGGTCATATGACGCCGCTCGACTTCGTGGTCTCCCTGGCCCTGGTCTCCGTCGCCGCGGGCGTCCTCGGGTCGCTGGTCGGCCTGGGCGGCGGCGTGGTGATCGTCCCGGTCCTCACCCTCTTGTACCACGTAGACATACGCCTGGCCATCGGGGCCAGCATCGTGTCGGTCATCGCCACCTCAAGCGGTGCGGCCGCCGCCTTTGTCCGGGAGCGCATGACCAACCTGCGGGCGGGGATGTTCCTCGAGATAGGCACGACGACGGGAGCAGTGAGCGGCGCCTCCCTCACGACCCTGCTACCCACCCGGTGGCTATTCGCCTTTTTCGGGTTCGTCCTGGCCTTCTCCTCGTTTGCCACGTTCCAGCGCCGCAAAGTGGCTGGGCCCTTGGCCTTGTCGAACGACCGGATGGCCAACTATTTCAAGCTGCACGGTTCGTATTACGACGCCGCCGAAGAGCGGGAGGTCGCCTACAAGGTCGTGGGTACCAAACCAGGCTTGGCCCTCATGTACGTCGCTGGGCTGGTGAGCGCCCTGCTCGGCATCGGCTCAGGTGCGTTGAAGGTACCGGCCATGGACAGCGCCATGCACCTCCCCATGAAGGTGTCCTCGGCCACCAGCAACTTCATGATCGGGGTCACCGCCGCGGCGAGCGCGGGTGTCTACTTCTTCAGGGGCCAGATCGACCCCATCATCGCCGCCCCGGTGGCCACCGGAGTGCTCGTCGGGGCCACCGTCGGCGCCCGGGCGCTCGGCCGGGTCACCAGCAAGACGGTCCGGATCGTCTTCGTCGCCGTGCTCGTCGCCATCTCCCTCGAGATGCTCCAGAAAGGGCTGCTACCGTGACGGTCGCACACCAACCTGCCGGCCAACCCGTTCTCGGTGGCCGGGGCCAGGGCGCTGTCGGCGAGCCAGGAGGGCGCGCCCCCGGTCGTCCTGAGCGGCCTGGCCGCCAGCGCAGCCGGGCAGGAGAGGCGCTGATGGAGGAAAAGGCCCGCAAGGTCGAGTTGGCCATCAGCCTGGTGTTGCGGACCGGGGTGGTCCTGAGCGTGCTCGTCATCGCCATCGGGCTCGGGGTCATG
>JAKAWM010000139.1 GCA_021827285.1 Actinomycetes bacterium
ATCGGCCGGTGGCCCAGGCGCCACGGGTACCGGCCCCAGGCGCCACGAGTACGGGCCCCAGGCGCCACGGGTACCGGCCCCAGGCGCCACGGGTACCGGCCCCCAGTATTGACGCCTCTGGACCAATACCCGACAAAGCTGATAGACTTTTGGTGGAATCCGTAACCAGCCAGAAAGAGGTCTCGTGGTGGCTTTGGGCGTGAAGGGGCTGTTCAGCTTCCCCAATCCGGTCAATGAGGTGGCAGCTCGGGTGGTAGCTGGCGGGGTGGTGGTCATGTGCGCGGCGGCCATCGGTTTCCGCCAGCCGTGGCTGCTCGTGCCTATCACGTACGGGTTCTGGGCACGCGTACTGACCGGTCCCACCATGAGCCCGCTTGGACAGCTGGCAACCAGGGTCCTAGCCCCCAGGCTGGCGACCGCCCGGCCCGTAGCCGGGCCGCCGAAACGGTTCGCCCAGGCGATGGGCACGGGGTTCTCGACGCTGGCGCTGGTCCTGTGGTTCGGCTTCTCCGAGCATCTGGCCGCTTGGGTGGTGCTCGGGTTACTGGCGGGAGCCGCGTCCTTGGAGTCTTTGGCCGGCTACTGCCTTGGGTGCCGTATGTTCGCACTGCTCATGAGAGCTGGCGTCGTCCCCGAAAGCGTCTGCCTGGAGTGCAGCGACCTGCGCCTCCGCCACCCTGAGCTGGCGGTCGGCCAAGGAGCGAGCGCCTAGGCCCGGGAACTTGCCATTACCGGGCCCGCAGGCGCGGCTGGGCATCTATCGTGGCGGGCGTGAGTGCAGGTAACCGGGAGTGGGATGGCGCCTCGTACGACCGGATCTCGGCTCCTCAGGCCCGCTGGGGCCAGGCGGTGCTGGAGCGGCTTGAGCTGGCCGGTGACGAGACTGTGCTCGATGCCGGCTGCGGCAGCGGGCGGGTGACCGAACGGCTGCTGGCCCGCCTGCCGCGAGGGCGCGTCGTGGCCGTGGATGCCTCGGCCTCGATGCTCGACCAGGCCCGCGCCCGGCTCGGGCAGGCCGATGGCCGGGTCAGCTATGTCCAGGCCGACCTGCTCCACCTCCGGCCGAGGGACCTCGCTGGGGCGGTCCCGCTGGATGCTGTCCTGTCTACGGCGACGTTCCATTGGGTCACCGATCACGACCGCCTTTTTGCCAACCTGTTTGCTCTGCTCCGTCCCGGCGGCCAATTGGTCGCGCAGTGCGGGGCAAAGGGCAATATCGACGGTGTCATAAGCGCCGTCCGGTCCTTGGGTGTTGAGAGGGCTGGGACATGGTTGTACGCCACGCCCGAAGAGACCAAGAAGCGCCTGGAGAGAGCGGGTTTCACCGACATTGAGGTCTGGTCTCACCCAGAACCGACACCTTTTCCCGAGCGCCAGGTCCTAGAGGAATTTCTCGAGACCGTCTGCCTACGCGAGCACCTGGCCTCACTGGCCCCCAGCCAACGCCGGCCGTTTGCCGGAGCCGTGGCGGCGGCCATGCCCGAGCCCGTGATCGACTATGTCCGCCTCAACATCGTGGCCCGGAGGGGCTTGGGAAGTAACCATGACTGATACCGGGGTTAGCTCGTCGCCTCATGGCCCCGGCGGCGAGGCGGTATCGGTCGAGTTCACGCTGACGCTGGAAGAATTCACCGTTGCGCAGCGCCAGATCATGATGCGCTCGGTCCTTGTAGCCGTAGCGTCGGGCATCATGTTGGCGATCATGGTCGCCGGGATAATCACCGGGTCTGGCTATGCCATCGCCATCGGGGTGCTCTGGTTCGTTCTTATTGCCGGCGTGTTCTACCGGGGGCCGCGGTCAGCTTGGCGTCGCAACCCTGTGGTGCAGTCGGTCCAGCAGCACACTTTTGACAACCAGGGAGCTACCCTTTGCTTCCTCGGCCGGAAAAGTGAAGTGGGGTGGGACTACTTCACCCGAGCCCAGCGAGGCAGGGAGCTGTACCAGTTGCTTCACGGCCGGCGCTTCGGCCTGGTCGTCCCCCGCCGAGCCTTCAGTTCTGTCCACGACGAAGAAATATTCCAGGGCCTGCTGAAGCGCCACGTCCCCGTCCGGCGGGAGGGCCGGGAGGCCGCTGGCCAGTAAGGCGCGGGCCCAAAGTCTCTGGGCGTCGCGCTACCCCGTTGGTAACGTCGAAGGGGGAAGGTGAACGAGGATGGCCCAAGTAGCCGACCGGCCAACGCCCGGCGAGGGCATGGCCACCAAGCCAACTAAGGGCAAGGTGGCCGAGTTCAGGGGCCACTGGGCGGATGAGGTCGAGGGTGCCGCGCTCTACCGGGCACTGGCGGAGGCCGCC
This sequence comes from Actinomycetes bacterium, assembly GCA_021827285.1. Taxonomy (GTDB): domain Bacteria; phylum Actinomycetota; class Acidimicrobiia; order Acidimicrobiales; family Palsa-688; genus JAKAWM01. The sequence goes on from JAKAWM010000139.1 coordinate 2,295, forward strand.
CAGGGCGAGCAGAGGGAGATCTTCACGGAGCTGGCGGCGGCCGAGATGCGGCATGCCCTTCACTGGGCGGGCAAGCTCGTTGAGGCAGGCCAGCCCGAGCCTTCGCTCGCCAGCCACAGGATGAGCGCCAAGACCAGGTTGCTGGTCTGGATGACCCGGCGCTTCGGTGCCAAGGTCATGCTTCCCATCCTCGAGCGGGCCGAGGCCAGGGACGCCGGCGTGTACGACAAGGTCGCCGAGGCCAAAGCAGGTATGGCACTGGACGAGAGGTTGCACGGGTTGGCTGTGCAGGCCATGGCCGGCCCACCAACGGCTGGCAGCGTGCGAGCCGGCATCGCCCGGGGTGAACGCTGGCACCGTTCGGACGCCTCCGGAGCGCTGCGGGCCTCGGTCTTCGGCGTGAACGACGGGCTGGTCTCCAATACCGCGCTGGTCATGGGCGTCGCGGGTGGCCAGGTGGGCGGTAAGGCGATATTGCTGGCCGGGCTGACCGGCTTGCTGGCGGGGGCCTTCTCCATGGGGTCGGGGGAGTACGTCTCGGTCCGCAGCCAGCGAGAGCTGTACGAGCGAGAGATCCGTTTGGAAGCCGAGGAGATCGAGGAGATGCCAGAAGAGGAGACCGCGGAACTGGCCCTCATCTACCGAGCCAAAGGCCTCCCCAAGCATGAGGCTGAGGAGCTGGCCCGCCGTATCAGCGCCGAGCCCTCGACCGCCCTCGATACCATGGCCCGGGAAGAACTGGGCCTCAACCCCGAGGAGCTGGGCCGGCCGTGGCGGGTGGCGGTCTCCAGCTTTGCCTTCTTTGCCCTGGGGGCCGTCGTCCCGGTCATCCCCTACGCCGTGGGTTCGGGGACCGCCGCCTTCGTAGCTACCGTCCTGGCCGCTGCCGCGGCGCTGGTGCTGGTCGGCGCCGGTGTGGGCCTACTAACCGGCCGGGCTCTGGCTAGAGGGGGCCTGCGCCAGCTGATGATCGGCGCGGGGGCGGCCGCCTTCACCTTTGGCATCGGCCTGCTGGTTCACGCCGCGGTGGGCTGAGTGGCCCTCTCCGACCAAGAGCTGATCGACCGTTCCTCCGCGCTGGCCGCCAAACTGGCGGTGCGGGCGGCGGCGATCGGTGGCCCCGACCAAGCCCGCCGGCAACGTCGCTTGGCGCGGCTGCTCTCCAGTCCCTCGGGCCCTCGTTTGGTGTTCTCACTGGCCGACCGGGTGCTGCGGCCGGTTGATCCCAAGACGGCAGCTGATCAACTGGCCGACGTGACGTCCGGGCCCATGGACGGGTTATCCGGTACCGACCAGGCCCTGCTCCGGTTGGCGGCCGCCGCCGCCCGGATCGCCCCCCTTCCAGTTATCAGCCTGGTAGGGGCTCGCTTGCGTTACGAGACCAGGCGGCTTGTCTACCCGGCTGAACCGGGGCCCCTGCGCCGCCGCCTCGCCCAAGTTGACCGGCCCAACCTGAACCTCCTGGGGGAGGCGGTGCTGGGATGGGAAGAGGCGTCCAGGCGGCTCCGGGCGGTCGAGGTCCTCCTGCGCCGGCCCGATGTTGGGTGTATATCGGTGAAAGTGTCGGCCATCGCGGCTGGCCTTTCCCTCATTGATTTTCAAGGTTCTGTGGAGCGAGTGCGAACGCCGCTCCATGAGCTTTACCGAACCGCGGCCGCCTGCAACCCGCCCAAGATCGTCCATCTGGACATGGAGGAGCACCGGGACCTGGACATCACGGTCGAGGCGTTCATACGGGCACTAAGCCGCCCGGAGCTGGCTCAGGTCCGTGCCGGGATAGCGCTCCAGGCTTACCTTCCGGACAGCCACGGCGCCTTGGACCGCTTGCTCGGCTTCGCCGAGGAGCGCCAGCGTTCTGGTGGTACCCCGGTCCGGGTGCGGCTGGTCAAGGGGGCCAACCTGGCCATGGAGCGGGTGGAAGCTGAGCTGGCCAGCTGGCCCCCGGCACCATACCGCGCCAAAGTCGATACTGACGCTTCCTACAAGCTCCTCCTAGAGCGGCTCTTGGAGGCTGCCCGGGGTGGCGCCGTCCAGGTAGGTTTGGCGTCCCACAACCTCTTCGACATCGCGTTCGGGCTGGTGATGGCCGACGAGCTGGGAGCGGACGTCGAGGTGGAGATGCTGGCCGGGATGGCCGACGGCTTGGCCGCGGCCGTCGCCGAGCGTACCGGGAGCGTGCTTACCTACGTCCCCGCGGTGTCACGTTCGGACTTCCGCACCGCCCTGGCTTACTTGGCCCGGCGGCTGGACGAGAACTCGACCCCCGAGGGCTTCCTCCGTCACGCCATCGACCTGGTGCCCGGGAGCCCAGCCTGGCAGGCCCAGTTTGAGCGGTTTGCGGCGGCAGTGCGAGCACGCCACGACATCAGGACGCGGCCTTATCACGAGCAGGACCGCTCGGTGGCCGAACCGGCCAGAGGTTCAAAGACCTTCGCCAACGAGGCCCCCACGGACTTGACCGTGCCTGCCAACCGGGCGTGGGCCAGGGCCGCTCTCGGCCGCCGGCACCGTTATGCGGTGCCCGTTCGGGCATCAAAGAGCGATGTAGACGCCGCCGTAGGCCGTGCTCTTGGGGCAGGTCCCAGGTGGGAAAGCACTGACCGGAGCGAACTGCTCCTAGAGGCCGGGCGGGAAATGGCGGCGGGACGTGCAGAAGCCGTGGCCGCCATGGCGTCTGAAACAGGCAAGACCTTCGAAGAAGCAGATCCCGAGATTTGCGAAGGCATTGACTACTCCCGGTGGTACGGCACCGGCCCGGGATCGTTCGGGACTTTGATGGGCCAGCTGGACGGCCAGGTCGAAAGCTCACCCCTCGGAGCAGTAGTGGTGGCCACCCCGTGGAACTTCCCCTACGCCATACCGGCCGGTGGTGCCCTGGCCGCGCTCTCGGCGGGGAACACCGTGGTGCTGAAACCTGCCCCCGAAGCGCCCAGGGTGGCGGCGGTGCTGGTGGGCCAACTTCACGCCGCCGGTGTGCCGCCCGAGGTGCTGCAGCTGGTGGTGGCTCCAGATGGAGCGGTGGGTCAGCATTTGGTCTCGCACCCAGACATCGGCGGCGTCATCCTCACCGGTTCGTGGGAGACGGCCCGCCGTTTCTCCCAGTGGTCGCCCTCTCGGCGGCTCTTGGCCGAGACCAGCGGCAAGAACTCCCTGATCGTCAGCGCCACCGCGGACGTGGACCAAGCGGTGCGCGACGTCGTGCGCTCCGCGTTTGGGAACGCGGGCCAGAAGTGCTCGGCGGCCAGCCTGGCCATTGTCGTCGCCCCGCTATATGACCGGAGCCCCTTCCTCCGCCAACTGGCCGACGCGGTGCGCAGCCTGCGGGTGGGGCCCGCCACTGACGCTGCCGCCGAAATGGGGCCCATCGTGGGGCCGTTCACTCCCGCGTTGCAAAGGGCGCTGGGCACGCTGGACGAGGGGGAGTCGTGGCTGGTCCAGCCGGTCTGCCATGATGGCCCGGCGATGGGGGAGGGTGCCCCGGAGGGGACCAGCCCGGGGAGGCTCTGGTCACCCGGGGTGCGCCTGGGTGTGCGGCCGGGATCATGGGCCCACATGACGGAGTGGTTCGGCCCCGTGCTCGGGGTGATGCGGGCTGGCTCCTTTGAGGAGGCTCTGGCCTGGCAGAACGCTGCCCCTTACGGGCTCACCGCCGGGCTTTGGTCGCTCGACCCAAACGAGCAGGCCCGCTGGGCCGAGGCCGTCCAGGCGGGCAACCTCTACATCAACCGGGTTACCACGGGCGCCGTCGTGGGCCGCCAACCGTTCGGGGGCTGGAAGCGGTCGAGCCTCGGTCCCACGGCCAAGGCCGGAGGGCCAAACTACCTGATCGGACTGCGCCGCTGGCGTGACGCCGCTCCAGTAACCGTGGACGATGCGGTGGCCAGTTACCGCCACTGGTGGGACCGCTATTTTTCCCGTCCAACAGAACTAGCCGGGCTGAGCTGCGAGTCCAACGAGCTTGGGTACCGCCCGTTCTCGCCCGGGGTGGTGGTGCGTGCCGGCCCCGGCACCGGCGACCAAGAGCTACGCAAGGCCGTCGCCCTGGCCGGCATCACCCGCACGCCGCTGCGTATCTCGGCCCAGGAGCAACCTGGGTCAAGGCTGAGGGTGGGCTCGGCGGTCGAAAGCGCCGAGTCCTTTGCTCACTGGCTCACCCAACGGGCTGGGCACTTCCAATGGGCCGAGGGGGCAAGGCTCCGGTTGCTGGGACAGCTCGAACCAGAGGTGGTGGCGGCGGCCGCCACCGCGGGTATGAGCTTGCTGGACGAGCCGATCTGTTCCCATGGGCGCATCGAACTGGTGCGCTGGTTGCGGGAGCAGGCCGTGGCACGCAGCCTCCACCGTTACGGCAACGTGGTGTACCCCCACTGGTAGTTCGTCCGGGCAGCCCATCTGTGGCCCGCTTCGGCCGCTGGTCGCGTGCTGCCGCCCCAGGGCCTGCTGGCCTGGGAGCCCTCGGCCCGTCGCCGTCCCAGGTTTGCGGCCTGCGTTGCGGCGGCACGCCGAGGTAATCTCTTGCCTGCCCATTAGCGAGGAGCAGCCTTGAGCAGGCTAGGCCTTTCTGTCCAAAACGTCACCGCGCTGCTCGCCACCGCCGACATGAGCCGGGACGGAGCGGTGCGCGAGTTGCTGGAGCTGTCGGTCGAGCGCCGGCGGCTCGACCTGTCGGATCTGACCGCGGCGGAGCAGGCGGCGCTGATCGGGCAACGCTGCCAGCAGCTACAGCCCTCTACCGAGGCCCTGGCTCAGCGCATGGCAGAAGCGGCCAGCCGGGGGAGACCGTTCGTGGCCAAGCTTGGTATCGACCCGACGGGAGCCGAGGTCCATCTGGGCCACGCCGTCCCAATGATATTGCTGTCCCGTTTCCAGCGCATGGGACACCTGGTGGTGTTCATCGTCGGTGACCTGACCGCCAAGATCGGGGATCCAAGCGGGCGCTCCGAGGAGCGGCCAGCCCTCACCGACGAAGATATTTCCCGCAACTTGGC
>JAKAWM010000140.1 GCA_021827285.1 Actinomycetes bacterium
CATCCGTAATGCGGCGACAGAGCCTGAGGTCCTGGAGCTGGCCCTGTTCCTGCAGCGGATGGGCGCCCGGATCGAGCTTTCTCCCGACCGGCGGATGGTCATCGAGGGCGTACCGACCCTGCGAGGGGCGCGTACCCGGTTGGCAGGAGACCGTATCGAGGCGTTCAGCTACCTGGTGGCCGGGCTGGTCACCAGGGGTGCCGTCCGGGTGATCGGCTGCGCCCAAGACCGCCTGGTCACCGCCATCACGACGCTGCTGCGCATGGGCGCCCAGGTGAACATCGACGAGCACGGCATCGCTGCCTTCGCCCCCGATGGCCTCCACGCGGCCGCCGTCCAGACCGATGTCCACCCCGGGTTCATCACGGACTGGCAGACACCCCTCATGGTGCTGTTCACCCAGGCCGAAGGGATGTCCGTACTGCACGAGACCGTGTTCGAGGAGCGCTTCGTTTACGTGCCGGCGCTCAAGGCCATGGGAGGCGAGATTGAACTGTTTGCGACGTGCTTAGGGGGCCCGGCGTGCAGGTTTCACGACACTAGCTACCTGCACTCGGCAGTCGTGCGGGGGCCGTCGAAATTGCAGGGCACCGAGGTCGAGGTCCCCGATGTCCGGGCTGGCTTCTCCAGCGTGATCGCGGCCGCCGCCGCGAATGGCCCGACACTGCTTCACGGCGTCGGCCACCTCGAACGTGGTTATCACCGCCCTGCCGAGCAGCTCCGCTCACTCGGGCTAACCCTAGAAGAGAAGTAGGCCTGAGTACGACAGAAGGACCGGCGGGGGGATGCCGGTCCTTCAGTCATCGCTCAAGGGGCGGAAGGGGGGGGACCGCCCCGAGCTAGTCCAATTGGCAGGGAGAGCCGTATGGACCCCTTCAGCATAGCAGGTGGCGGCCTGAAAGGCACGTTCTCATCAAAACTTAAGGCCGACGAGGACTGGCTCGGGCACCAGGTTCACACCAAAGCGCGCCCGCACGCCGTCGTGCACCTCGCGGGCCAAAGACAGCAGGTCAGAGGCAGTACCGCCATCCCTGACAGTCAGTGCGAGGGTGTGCTTACTAGAGATGGCCGCGCCACCCTTTCGGTAGCCGCGGCGGAACCCCGCCTGTTCGACCAGCCACGCAGCCGGGACCTTGATGCCACCCTCCGCGGCAAAGCCCGGCACGGCGGGGGCAACCGCTCGCAGCGCTTCCCAGGCGTCCACGGAGAGGACAGGATTGGTGAAAAAAGAACCCGCGCTCCGGGTATCGGGATCCCGGCTGTCCAGCACCATCCCCTTGGCCCGGCGGAGCTCCATGACGGCTTGCGCCACTTCGTGGAGGGTGGCGCGCTCGCCCTCTCCAATGCCGAGGCGGCGGGCTAGCTCGGCGTAGCGGACCGGCCCGGACAACTGGGAACGCCGCAACTTGAAGCTCACCCCCGTCACCACGAACCGCGACGATCGCTTGAAGTAGCTGTCTCGGTAGCCGAAGTGCATATCAGCTGGCCACAGGACACTTGTACGCTGCTCGGCCCTGTCCCAGACGTCCAGTCTGGTTATGGTCTCGGCCACCTCCTGCCCGTATGCTCCGACGTTCTGCACCGGGGTAGCCCCCACCCGGCCCGGGATACCGCTCAGGCACTCGATACCGGCCAGTCCCTCAGAAACGCAGCGCTCCACCAGGGCACTCCAGTCCTCGCCGGCGCCGGCCGTTACCGTCACGGCCCCATCCCCGTCGTCTTGCATCTGTACCCCACGGATGTCTATGCGCAAGACCACCCCTGGGAACCCATCATCCGAGACGACTACGTTGCTCCCGCCGCCCAGGACGAGGACGGGCTCGCCAGCCGTCGCCGCCCTGCTCAAGGCCTCAACAAGATCGTCCACCCGCTCGACTTCGACGAACGCGCCAGCGGGCCCACCTACCCCGAGAGTCGTCAACTCGGCGAGAACAAGCCTAAGCGGGGGTACGCCCACCGAGCCTACCGGGCAGCAGCATCCGAAGCGGGCACTAGAGTTGCCCCGTCAGTACGCGCCTGTGAGGCTAGCCGTGCAACAGCTGGAACGTGAGCTAAAGCTTGACGTAGGCGAGGGTTGGTCGTTCCCCGACCTGGCGGGAGTGCTCCCAGGCATCATGCCCGTCCGGCTACCCACGCTTGAGCTGGTCACGACCTACTACGACACGAGTGACCTCCGCCTGGCGGGCCAGCGCGTCACGCTCCGGCACCGGGCCAGCCGGCGGTCAGGCAGCACGGGCCGTCTCACCTCGGGCCGGGCCGGCGGTGAAACCGAGCCTGGGACTGGTGCGGGCGAGTGGACAGTAAAGCTCCCCTCGGCCAGCGACGGCGCGCTCCTATCCCGCACGGAAGTGACTTGGCCGGCCCAGGCCTTGGGGGCACGGGCTTCCCCTCGTGGCCGGGGGAGCCAGGCCAATGGCCCGACCCCCTCCAAGGCGGCCCGCCCCGCAGCCGCCCACCTCACAGCTGCCTGGCCGCCCGCTGGCCGCAGCTGGCTGCCCGTGCCCGCAGGGGCCGCCGGCTTGGTGCGCGGGCTGTCTCTCGGCCTCCCCCTGAAGCCCGTGGCCCGGCTATCGACGATCCGCGAGCGCGTGGAGCTGCGGACATCGGACGGACTACCGCTGGCAGAAGTGGACCACGACGCCGTTTCGGGGTCCCGCCTCATCGCACCGAGGAGGAGTACCCGCTTTCGCGAAGTGGAGGTCGAGCTGGCCCCCGGAAGCGCTGCAGAAGTCCTGGACGCGGTCGTCTCTCGGTTAGTGGCTGCGGGTGCCAGCCCGGGGTCAGGGGTGAGCAAGCTGGTCACGATCCTCGGCACCGGCCAGCCCGCCCCGTTGGGCGGGAAAGCTCGCAAACCTTGGGATGAGGAGCTGACGGTTGAGGAGCTACTTCGCGAGCAGGTCTCGGGGTGCCGCCAAGTGCTTCTTGCCCACGACCCGCCCATCCGCCTCGACGACCCCGACCCCGAGCACGTGCACAGGGCCCGGGTGGCTACCCGTCGCCTGCGCAGCGTGCTGCGGGCGTTACGCGCCTCGATCCCATCCGCTGAGACCGAGCTGCCTCAACTGTACGAGGAACTGTCTTGGCTGGGAGGCCTGTTCGGCCACGTCCGGGACACCGACGTGCGGGCCGAGCTCTTCTGCACTGATGGCGCCAACCTGGCGCCGGCCGACTCCCTCGGCGTCCAGCGCCTGCTCGTAGCCGCCGCCGTGGCCCGCCAGCGCGCCCACGACGAGCTTCGGGAAGCCCTCAACACCAACCGGTACCTGGCGCTGTTGAAGGCATTGGAGGACTTTGACCCTTCGGTAGCTGGTTCATGGTCTGCCAGCCACGAGCCAACCCGGGCAAACGACAATGGCAGGGCCAACGCCAGCGGCGGGGGCGGCACTCCAACCCCGACCGGCCGAGAGGTACTAGCCCGGGACGTGCTGCCAGTGCTCCTCGCCCGTAGCCTGCGTTCGTTGCGGCGGGAGGTCAAGGGGCTCGGCCGGCACCCGACAAACGAGGCACTGCACCGTGCCCGGATCAAAGCCAAACGCCTCCGCTACACGGCCGAACTGGCCGCCGGACTGCCCCCGGCAAAGAGCCGGCGGGCGGGCGCCCTACCCGGCCGCCGGCTTCCTCGGAGCAAGGCCCCCAGGGCTATAGCCAAGGCGGCCGCTGCGCTCCAAGACTCGCTCGGTCAGTTCCACGACGCCGTGGAGGCCGAAGCGTGGTTGAGGCAGGCTGCGAGCACATGTGCTGGGACCGGTGCGGGAGGGGACGCTCGGGGAGAGCCGAAAATCGAGAAACGCACGAGAGCTCGGCCAGAAGAGGGCGAGGCGGCACGGCTGGGAGAGGCGGCACGGCTGGGAGAGGCGGCACGGCTGGGAGAGGCGGCACTGCTGGTCGAGGCGACGGCTCAGTTCCTGCTGGTAGCGGGGCAGTTCGTCGCCGCGGCCAGGCTCCGCCAGGACCAACGCCGGGCGGCCTGGCCTGCCGACTGGCAACGCTTTACGCGCGCGTGTGGGCTATAGCCCCATTTTGCACCAGCCTTTTTGCACCAGCCCTTTTGCCCCGGCATTATCCCTTCTGGGGCAGGTTCGGACCGTTGGCCCTCACTGAAGCGCGGGCGTGTTGCAGTGGTCCGGACTGACGGGCATTATCGAAACTCGTGCACCGAAAGGACCTTTGGTTGACCTTGCCAGCTGTGCGTGCGCACCTGTACCGCCCTGTTCGTCGCGCCAGGACCTCAAGGGGTGGCGCGCCGCGGACAGCCTGGCGCGGCCCGGCCCTACTGGGTGCAGTGCTGATGACCGGGATCTTGTTGACCGCGTGCGGCAGCGCCAGCCAGGCAGGGGTGGCGGGTCCCCAAACCGTCTCGGTCTTCAAACTGCGACCGGGCCAATGTGTAGTCCCCCCCAAGTCGAACCCCAACCTCCAAGTCTCGACGATCACTGTGGTCCCTTGCACTCAGTCGCACACCGAGGAGGTCTACTGCGTCCTGCCCTACACCCCGTCGCCACCGAGCGGCATCCCCCGCTGCCCCGCCAGGCCGACCCGGCTGAGCGGGAACCTGACCGAGGACTACCCCGGGGACAAGGCCCTGGAAACTTTCGCCAACGCCATGTGCCTCGACGAGTTCCAACCCTACGTGGGGGTCCCCTACAAGGACAGTTCCCTGTACTACAGCTATCTCTACCCTTCGCCCCGCAGCTGGGACGACGTGACCCGGCGGGACCGAATGGTAGCTTGCGTCCTGGTCACCACGGGCGCCCCGCTCGCCCGGTCGGCCAAGGGCTCCCGGCTCTAGGCTGGTGGCCCGCGTAACCTAGAGCCCAGCGTAACTTCGGAGCCTCGGCGTAACCCTAGGAGTAATGCCATGCCCCCTCAGATCACCTCGACGGCGTCGCTTCTGTGCTCGTTTGGAGTCGCACCCTCAACCATGAACGTGTTACCCGTCCGCCGTGTCATGGTGGAGGGCAAGCCGGCCGCCACCATCGAGGACACGATCCCCATAGCCAACATCCCACCCTTCGGGATGTGCACCAGCCTCTCCAACCCCGAAGTCGCGTCCGCCACGGCGGCCGCCCTCGGGGTCTTGACACCCATGCCTTGTGTCCCGGTGCCCGTAGGCCCATGGAAACCGGGTAGCACCACCACCATGATCGGGGGTTCACCGGCGCTGACCGAGGGAGCCATATGCAATTGTGCCTGGGGGGGGCATCATCAATGTGACGTTCGCGGGCTCGGTGCGGACCATCGTCAATTGAGCGGAGGCCCGGACACTGCCGCCGACCACCCGGCCCCGCCGGGGTAGGCGCCTGACGGGCATGGCCTCGAGCCCGGAAACCTGCACTCGATCGAGCCGGCACAGCCCCCGCATTACCACGAGCACGCTGCGTGGTTGTCGTACTTGTCCTTTTTGTCCTTTTTAGGAGCAAAGGCTCAGGAAAATCTCGCCTTTAGCGGTGGAATGCGCGCACAGGTAGCTACGCATGACCTATCTTCTTGAGGGAGGACGGCAGACCGTCCTTGTGATGCACGGCCTAACGACCGGCATCTGACAACCCTATGACGTGCTCCTGACAAGGGGAGGCCAATGCCAACTTATGCAGCACCGGGTGTGTACGTCGAAGAGGTCCCGTCGTCCCAAAAAGTCCTGACCGCCGCCGCCACGGCGATCGCGGCGTTCGTTGGCTTCACGGGCCGGGCCCCCGGCGACGACCCCTCCGACCCAGACGGCGTCAAGCCCCGCCTGGTCACCAGTTGGACACAGTTCGAGAACCTCTACGGCGGTTATGCCGAAGGCTGCATGCTGCCTATTGCAGTACGCGGTTACTTTGACAATGGCGGCACCATTGCCTACATCGTCCGGATACCCAATACCGCACCCTCGGGTGAACCCTCGCAGCTGGCGCTCCCCGCCGCGGACAGGGCTCTTGGTTCACCGCTCGAAATTACGAGCGTCGAACCCGACGCAAACATCTCGGTCGTCATCGAGAACGCCGAACCGGCAGATGATGCTGACGGGCCCAGCCCGTTCAACCTGTCGGTGGTCGAAGGCGGGACCACCGTGGAAAGCTTCGACAACCTGACCATAACGCCCGGTGACCGCAACGTAGAGAAGGTCGTCAACGCCTCCTCCACCAAGGTCAAGGTGAAGCTCAACCTGGACAAGGGCGTGGACCTCTCCTCACTGTTGGATGTGATGAAGCCAGGGAGCTTCGCCCTCGAGCACGCTCCGGCCACGGCGGTGCCCGTCAATGGGCGCAAGTTTGCCGGATCGGAGTCCACCCGCACGGGTATCAACGGGCTGGCCATCGCCGAAGACGTGACCATGGTGATCGTCCCGGATCTGATCACGGCCGCTACCAAGCCTGACAAGAGCATCGACCTCGGACTGTGGAAAGCGGTCCAGACGACCCTCATCACCCACTGTGAACTTCATGGCAACCGGGTGGCGGTGCTGGACGCGCCTCCGGGTATGACCCCCCAGCAGATCAAGGAGTGGCGCTCCGACGTCGCCATGTACGACAGCGCCTTCGCCGCCCTTTACTACCCGTGGATCCGGGTCGAGAACCCGCTGCCCTCTAACGGCGCCGACGCCGAAATCCTGGTACCGCCTTCTGGCCATATTGCCGGCGTGTGGGCTCGGGTCGATGAGACCCGAGGGGTCTGGAAGGCTCCCGCCAACGAGACGATCGCGGGTTGCCTGGACGTCGAGTACCCGGTTACCAAGGCCGAGCAGTCGCTTCTCAACCCCATCGGGGTTAATTGCATCCGGCCGTTTGGTACCCGGGGCATCCGCATCTGGGGCGGCCGTACGCTTTCTTCGGACACTGACTGGCGCTATCTCAACGTACGCCGGCTGTTCAACATGGTCGAAACGACCATCTTGGACGGGACGCAGTGGGCCGTTTTCGAGCCCAACGACGTAAAGCTCTGGGAGGGCGTCAAGCGGACCCTGAACGCCTTCCTGACCGGTTTGTGGCGCGACGGCGCCCTTTTCGGCACCTCTCCGGACCAGGCCTTCTATGTGAAGTGCGACGCCGAAACCAACCCGCCCGACTCCATTGACCAGGGCAAGCTCGTTGTCGAGGTCGGCATCGCCCCCGTCAAGCCGGCCGAGTTTGTTATCTTCCGCATCAGCCAGCAAAAGCAAACGGCCTAGCCATAACAGGAGCACAGTAAATGCCTTTAGCCAACATCATCAAGGAAGACCCGCTCGTAGTAAACCACTTCTTCTTGGAGATCGACGGAG
>JAKAWM010000141.1 GCA_021827285.1 Actinomycetes bacterium
AGGATGTCGACCAGGCAGGCAAGCGGCGCGCCTTGCCCGCCGGCGGCGATGTCGCGGTTTCGGACGTCGCTCACCACGGTGGCTCCGGTGCGTTCGGCTATCCATGCCGGTTGTCCGAGCTGGAGGGTACCTAGCGCCGCTCCCCCCTCGACCCAGTGGAAGACGGTCTGGCCGTGAGAGCAGATGAGGTCGACCGGCCCGTGGGCCTCGGCTAGTTCGCCGGCTACGCTGGCGAAGGTTTGGCCGATCGCCACGTCTAGCTTGCAGACCTCTTCCACTGTCGTCGGCGCCGGCGGCAGCACCGAAGCGATGGCGTCGCGCACCTGCGCGGGATAAGCAACCGAACGGTGCTCGACGAGTTGCGCGCTGAGCAGGTCGCCGTCCACCTCGAAATCAACGAGGAGCGCCTCGACCGCGTCGAACGATGTCCCCGACGTGATGCCGATGACGCGCACCTCAAGCGCCTCAGACGCTGCCCGTCGGCGAGTCGAAGGTGTCGCCGGGCCCGCCGGCCGGGCAGCTGAAGCCGGTCACCCGCATGTCAGGCAGCCAACGCGGTGCGCGAGCGCGGGTCGAAGACGTCACGCAACCCGTCGCCCAAGAAGTTAAAGCCGATCACTGCTACCACTATGGCCACAGACGGCGCGGCCAAGGTCCACCACGCCTGAGAGGCGAGGGAACTCGATTGGCTCACCATCTCGCCGAGCGAGGCCGTTGGCGGCGGAGGACCGAGCCCGAGGAAGCTAAGGCTGGCTTCGGCCAGCACGGACCAAGCGAGGGCGAGGCTGGCCTGTACGGCCACGGTCCCCGCGACGTTGGGCAGAATGTGGCGGAAGAGAAGTCGCGTAGACGAGAAGCCGAGCACCCGTCCCGCTTGCACGTAGCCCGCCGTGCGTAGCGACAGCACTGGCCCCCGGACCACGCGTACGAATATCGGGACGTAGCCAACGCCGATGGCGAGAGCGCTGTCGAGGGCGCCAGGCCCCAGGGCGGTCACGATGGCGAGGGCAAGGAGGATCGCCGGTATGGCAAAGAGCATGTCGGTTACCCGCATTATGAGCGCGGATGTCCACCGCCCGAGGTACCCGGCGATGATGCCCGCCAGTGTGCCCGCCACCCCAGCGATAGCCACGGCCAGGAAGGCGATCTTCAGCGATACCCAGAGCCCTTCGAGGACGAGAGAGAGGAGGTCCCGGCCGAACTGGTCTGTCCCGAAGGGATGGCTCAGTGATGGGCCTTTCAAAGTCGTGAGGGGGTTTTGTAGCTGCGCATTGTAGGGGGTCGCACCGACCGCTGCCAGTAAGCCACCAACCACGACGAGGCCCACGAGCACGCAGCCTGCGCGCCCGGCTGGGTTTAGCCACAGGCCCGTCAGAAAGCCCGGTCGCCGGCGTGTCATCGTGCCCGCGTCCTTGGGTCGATCAGCGTGTAGAGCATGTCGGTGAGCATGTTTACGACGATGAACCCGGCGGCGAAAATGAGCGTCACGCTCTGCACGACCGGGAAGTCTCGGTTGCTTATCGAGTTTACGAGCAGGCGCCCGAGGCCCGGGAGCACGAAGATCTGTTCCACGACGACGGTGCCGCCGAGCAGGTAGCCGAGTTGGATGCCCGACATGGTGACCACAGGGACGAGCGCGCCGAGGAAGAGGTGCTTCCAGGTCACGACGAACTTCGAGAGCCCTTTCCCCCGAGCTGTACGGGCGAAGCCGGTGCTGACCACTTCGAGCATGGCAGCGCGCGTCGTGCGCATGATGGCTGCCCCGACCCCGAGGCCCAGGGTGAGCGCCGGGAAGAAGATCTGCTGGAGGTTGAGCCAGGGGTTGAAAAATAGCCCTGCAAAGGCCCGAGAAGAAGGAAAGTAGTGGAAGCTAGAAGCGAGGAAGGTGACGAGGCCCGTGCCTATCACGAAGCTGGGCACTCCGAGGCCGACAAGCGCGACGCCTTGGCCGGCGTTGTCTACTACACCTCTCGGTCTTAGCGAGCCGAACACGCCGAACAGGACACCTATCAGTTCGCCGATCACCATCGAGGCGATGGCCAGTTCGAGCGTGACGGGTAGGGCAGCCCCCACGAGGGACGCTACCGACGTCCGTGATGACAGCGAGACGCCGAGGTTCCCCGTCAGCATTGAGCCGAGCCACGAGACGTACTGGCGGAAGAACGGCTCCCCGACCCCGTAATAATGGTCGAGCGCGACCCGCTGGGCATGGGAGAGCAGGCCGGCGCTCACGCCCATCTGCGCGGTGACGGCGTTGCCGGGCAGGAGCCGGAGCACCAAGAAGATGATGACCGACACGCCCAGCAACGTCACCAGCATGCTGAGCAAGCGCCGTGCGACGCTGGCCAGCATGAGGAGCTAGGAGACCGTCGCCGTGCGGAGCGAGTAGAGCGAGGTGGAGTTGGTCGGCTGGAGCGAGAAGCCGTGCACGGTGGGAGAGACGGCCGCGTAGTCGTACGCCGTGAAGAGCCAAATCCAAACGGCCTGGGACGTGAGCGCGCGCGAGAACTGCGCCCAGGTGGCTCTCTGTGCGCCCGCGCTCGTAGCCGTGTCACCTTGGAGCAACAGCTTCTCGAGCTGGGCCGAGCCGTACCCGGCGGGCACGCCCAGGTTGGCGCCGGTGCCGAAGTACCGGCCGTACATGGTGTAGGGGTTGGGGTCGGCACCGTTCCAGGCAAAGGCGGCCTGGAACTTACCCTTCAGCCAATCCTGGATGTAGGCGTCGCCGGCAAGGTTTTGGATGTGCATCTTGATGCCGACCTTGGCCAGGTTGGCCTGCGCGACGGTCGCCTGGGCGGAACTCGTCGGGTCGAGCGCAGTGGAGGTCATCGCCGTGAAAGAGAAGCCGTTGGGGTCGCCGGCCTTTTTCAAATACCTCTTGGCTGACGCCAGGTTAGGTGCCGGGCAGACGGCTGAGACTGGCTTGGAGGCGAACGGCCCAAGTGGCACCGGCCCGACCACCTGTCCCTGGCCAAAGACAGAGTCCTCCAGCACCTGCTGACGGTCGACGGCGCAAGCTATGGCCAGGCGGTTATCGAGGTTTGCCAGCGGGCCCTTGCGGTCCTGCAGCATGAGGGCCCGGTAAGTGAGGTCGAGGACCTTGTCCACCCTTACCGACTTCGGCAGGTGGTCGGCCACTTGCGGCTGGGTCAAGAGCCCCACCTGGACCGTGCCGGCCTCGACCGCCGAGGCGATGGACTGCTCTGAGGGTATGGTCTCGACCTTGACTTCGCCGATTTTCACCTTGCCTCCCCAGTAGTGCGGGTTGGCCTGCATGACGAAGCTGTTGCCGGGGCTCCAGCTCACGAACTCGAACGGCCCGGTGCCATCGGGCTGCTTCGCCAAGGTGCCGGCCGCTATCGCCTTGGTGGGCATGATCGACAGGTTGACCGAGGTGAGCCCGTTGAGCACCGAGGTGTCGGGCCGCGAGAGCAAGAACTTCACTGCGTAAGGGCCGGCGGCCACGATTGTCTTTACGTTGGCGAGGAAGGAGGCGGAGGCATCACCGGTCTTGGGGTTGACCGCTCGCTGCAAGGAGGCGACGACGTCGGCGGAGGTAAAGAGGGAGCCGTCGTCGAAATGGACCCCATGGCGCAGCTGGAAGGTGAGGACCTTTCCCCCGTTGCTGTAGGACCAGCTGGTCGCGAGGTCCGGTACCAGCTGCAGCTTCGAGTTGTACTGCACAAGCTGGTCATAGATGAGGCCGAGGGCCTGGAAGTCCAAGAAGTTGGTAACAACGTCGGGGTCGAGCTTCTGCACGCTCGAGGTGTCGGCGACCACCACCGTGGCGCCTGACGCGGCCATGGTGGGTGCGGCTTGCGCGGGCTCTATGCCGGCGGTGAGGGGGGTGGCCATGGCGGCGAGCGGGGCCAGGCCGGCAACGGTCAGGAGGGCAGCGGTACGGGCGATCTTCATGGACGTTGTTATACCATTCGCGATTGGTCTGATCAAGTAGTGTCCATCATGTGGCGAAGAGGCCTCATCTTTCCCCTATTGGTACAGACCAATTGCCGGAAGCCGGGAGTGGCGGGAGCAGGCTCAAGCACAAGGTGCTCCGCGATAGCCTCGCCCTCTTGCTGCGAGAGCTCCCGCCAGGTTGCAGCCTGCCCACCGAGCGTGAGCTCGCCGAGCGTTACGGGGTGTCGAGGGGTACCGTGCGCCAGGCGCTCGGCCAGCTGGAGGCCGAGCAAAGGATCGTCCGCCGCCAGGGCAGGGGCACTTTCGTGGCTGGGCCCAAGATGGACCAATTGCTGGAGCTGACCAGCTACACCGAGGACACTCTTTCACGCGGTATGGAGCCCTCCTCCAAGTTGGTGGGGGTTGCCCGGGCGCCAGCGGGCCCCGAGGTTGCCCGCAACCTCGCGCTTAGCGAAGGGGACGAGGTCCTCTGTGTGGAGCGGGCGCGCCTCGCCGACGGCGTCCCGGTCGCGCTCGAAAGCCTGTACCTGGACGCCCGGCGTTTCGACGGAGTTGCCGCTGTCCTGGGCGAATCTCAGTCGTTTTACGAACTGCTGCGCTCCCACTATGGGGTCGAGCTCGCCTGGGCGGACGAAACGATCGAGGCCGTGGTGGCGAGGGGCCATGAGGCCTCGCTGCTCGACGTGCCAAGCGGCGCGCCGGTGCTGCTCCTCTGCCGGCAGAGTTTTGACGGGTTCGGCCGGCCGGTGGAGTTCGTGCGCTCCTTTTATAGGGCGGACCGGTTCCGTTTCCGTACGCGCCTGGCCCGCCCTGCGGGGGTGGCGGGGGCGCAACTCCCAGCCGGCACCCGCCTCAGGCTCGCTACCGAGAGGGACGCTCCAGGCTTGGCCGGGGTGTTCGTGTCGGCCTGGCGGGCCGGTTATGTGGGGGTGGTGGCCCAAAGTGTGCTCGACGGCTTGGACTTGGGCGAGGTCGCAGACTGGCTCGGGCGTCTCACCGTCTCCAACGGGCCGACAACTTGGCTGGCCGAGACGGCGTCGGGTGAGGTGGCCGGCTTTTCCCGCCACGGGGAGGACCCGGCCGATAGCCGGCGCGGCCACGTTTTTTCCTTATACGTAGCGCCTTGGGCGAGCGGGCAGGGTATTGGCAAAGCGCTCTTGGATCACGACCTCAGGCTGCTGTCCGAGGGAGGTTACAAGACGGTGACGCTCTGGGTCTTCGAGGCCAACACGGTGGCCCGCGGGCTCTACGAGAGCTTTGGCTTCGTACCCGACGGTGCCCGCCGGGTGGAGCCCGAGTACGGCGCACAAGAGATCCGCATGCGTAGGAGCGGCCCCTATGGCGGCCCGAGGGCGCAATGAACCTAGAAACAGGCTCCGGGTTTTACGTCGAGGCTCGGGACGATGCCACAGCGGGGTCGGGAGCGCTCATGCGGGTGCGCGGTTACCTCGAACGGTGCACCTCCGAAGGTTTCCCACCGGGCCTCTCGCTCGCGCTCGTGGACCGCGATGGGGTGGTGTTCCAGGTTTGTGGAGGCCACGCGTCGCTGGTGCCCGAGCCTTTATCGGCAGGGCCCGAGACCTCTTATGACCTCGCTTCTCTCACCAAGGTCGTCTGCACGACGACGTTGGCCTTGGCCGCACGCGACCGCGGTCTTTGGGGCTTGGGCGACCCGGTAACGCGCTGGCTACCCGGCTACCCGGTTGCTCGCACGACGCTTTGGCACTTGCTCACGCACACTTCCGGCCTGGTCGAGCACCGGCCCTTTTACGCGAGTTATCGCGGCCGGGGCGAGGTAGAGGCGGCGGTCTACGAAGAGGCTGCAGGCTCGGCCCCGGGCGGCGAGGTGTGCTACTCCGACCTCAACTTCATGCTCCTCGGCTGGGCACTGGAAGCGTGCTTCAGCAAGCCGCTGGACGAGGTCTTTAGTGCTCAGGTAGCGGGGCCGCTCGGCATGCCGGCGACGCGCTTTCGCCCGCCGGCCAGCGAGCGCCGGCTGGTTGCAGCGACAGAAATGGACGGGGACCAGAGGCCGTGGGCTGGTTTGGTGTGGGGCGAAGTGCACGACGGCAATGCGTGGGCGCTCGGGGGCGTCGCAGGCCACGCTGGCCTGTTCGCTCCTGTCGGGGACCTCGCGCACTTCGTCCAGTCGTTGCTCCAAGCCGGCACCGGCGGCGTGCTGCCGGCCTCGTCGGTAGAAGAGATGGGCACTCTGCAGGCGGAGTCCGACAGCGACGTCCGCGGCCTCGGTTGGCGCCTCCGGCCTTCGGGGTGGGGGGCCTGGCCGGAGGGGACGATGTGGCACACCGGGTTCACCGGAACTTCGTTGCTCGTAGACCGCCCGCGGGGCGTCGCCGTCATTTTGCTGAGCAACGCGATTCATCCCCGTCGGCGGCTAGACGAGCAGGCTGCTTTCCGGGCCGAGGTGCACCGTCTGGTAGCGGACGCGCTCAGCTGAGCGCTCCGAGAGGGCTGTTGGGCTGGTGGTTCGAGTCGTCACGGGCTGGAGCACTACGACTGTTGACTGGTCGAGGTGGTAGGGTCGGGTGGTGCGCAAGGCCGTAGTGACCGGCAACGCCCCCAAGCCGGCGTTCTCGTACTCGCAGGGGATTATCGCCAACGGGTTCCTGTTCGTTTCGGGCCAGGTCCCCGTCGACCCCCTCACCAAGGCTGTCCCCGAAGCCTTCGCCGACCAGGTACGGCGAGCCATGGGCAACGTGGCCGCTGTCGCCGAGGCTGCCGGGGCCCGCCTGTCCGACGCAGTGCGCGTCGGCGTGTACCTGGCCGACCTGGCCGACTTCGAGGAGATGGACAGGGTCTACCGGGAGTACTTCGAGGAGCCTCTGCCGGCTCGCACCACCGTGGGGACGACACTCCTCGGTTTCGCCGTCGAGATCGACGCTGTTATCGCCCTCAGGGCCGAGTAGGGCACCTGGCTTGAACCTGCTCAGGGGTGAGCTCGCGCTCCCTGCCCTAGTGCTGAAGGAGCCAGAGCTCGACAACAACCTCGCGGTCATGGCTGAGTACGCCCGCCAGCACGGGTTTGTGCTCGCGCCCCACGGGAAGACGACCATGGCGCCGGCGCTTTTCAAGCGCCAGCTCGAGGCCGGCGCTTGGGGCATGACCGTCGCCAACATGCAGCAGGCGGAGGTAGCTTTCGACGCCGGCGCGGCCCGCGTGCTCGTTGCCAACGAACTGGTCAGTATGGCGGACGCTCAGGCGGTGGCCCGTTGCCTGGCTGTGGCCGGCCGGGAGCTCTACTGCCTAGTCGACTCCGTCGAAGGGGCCAAGCTCCTC
>JAKAWM010000142.1 GCA_021827285.1 Actinomycetes bacterium
GTGGAGGGTCGACGCTCGTCTACGGGCGGACCGACGTCGGCCGTCACCTGCTTGTCGTCCTTGCCGAGTCCGCAGACGGACGTTGGTACGTCGCCACCGCCAGGGACCTGACCCCTAAGGAGATGCGCACCTTCCGCAGAAAGGCACACTGACGAAAATGAGCACGAAGACCAAGTTGGAGCGCCTTGCCGAGCACTACGGCACCGCCGACACCGCCCACGAGCTAGAGCAGGCCACGCCGGCGGTGCACCCGGACGCGCCTCCTCTCACCGAGCGGATGACCACTTTCG
This sequence comes from Actinomycetes bacterium, assembly GCA_021827285.1. Taxonomy (GTDB): domain Bacteria; phylum Actinomycetota; class Acidimicrobiia; order Acidimicrobiales; family Palsa-688; genus JAKAWM01. Next base: position 291 of record JAKAWM010000142.1, read on the forward strand.
CAGTAAGGCTGCCCGTGGCGCTCCTTGAGCGGGCGCGCGAGGTCGCCGAACAACGCAACGTCACCACGTCGGCCATTATCCGCCGGTGGGTCGAGGCCGGTGTCGCCCAGGACGGGGCCGATGTTGGCGACCGCACCGTACCTGTCCAAGCCCTCCTTGAGCTGATCGGCCGGGCGCCACGTCGAAGTACGGGGCGCTGATGACCGCTCGCACTCATGAGGGAGCCAAAAACAGCGGTACGGCGCCCGCGCTCTCCGAGGCGTCTGGCTGAAGGGGCCGTCTTACGGAACAAGCGGCTCACTGCCCAGTAGCGTCATCGAAGGCGCGTTGTGCCGTCCAATGGCGAAAGAGCCCGGCCGGCGGTGCTCACGCGTCTCCCGCCGCAGGACGATGTCGGCGTTCTGTATGGTAATCGATAGGCGTTCTGTATGATAGCTCTCCATGCTGAGGAGAGCCGTGGAGGGCCGTTACCGAGAGACAGTGAGTGCCCGGAGGGTCACCGTGGTCACCGGCCCACGTCAGTCCGGCAAGACCACCCTCGTCGTAAGCCAGCTCGGCGCTGGCACGCTACGTAACCTCGACGACCAAGCCGTGCTCGAGGCGGCGAGGGCAGACCCGGCTGGTTTCGTCGACCTCGGTGCCCGCCCAGTCGTGATCGACGAAGTGCAACGCGGCGGCGAGGTGCTCGTGCGGGCCATCAAGGCCGTTGTCGACCGGGACCCGAGGCCGGGCCAGTTCGTCTTGACGGGTTCTTCCAACTTCTTGACGGTGCCTACGATCTCTGAGTCCCTAGCTGGCCGGGCCGGCTTCGTCGAGGTGTGGCCCTTCACCCAAGGCGAGCTTGCCGGGAGGCCCGACGGCTTCATAGACGCTGCCATGTCCGGGCCACTGGCCCTCGCCCATTACCGTCCAGGCGGCCTTGGCCGCCGGGAGCTTTACGAGCGGCTCTGCACAGGCGGGTACCCCGAGGTCGCCCAGCTCACCGCCCGGCGGCGCCAGGCCTGGTTTCGTGACTACGTACGCACGGTCATCGAACGTGACGTGGTCGAGATGTCAGGCATCCGCAAGGTGACAGAGATGGGCCAACTGCTGCGCCTATTGGCGGCGCGCACCGCCTGCGAACTAGTGATGCAGTCCGTCATCGACGACGCCCCCCTGGAGCGCCAAGCCGTCTATGACCACCGCGCCTGGCTGGAGACCGTGCACCTGGTCACGACTTTACCGGCTTGGTCGAGGAACCTCACCCGAAGGGTGAAGCGGCACCCCAAGGCCTACGTGACCGACCCGGGGCTAGCGGCGTGGCTGCTCGGCAAGACCCCTGCTGCCCTGGAAGGCCCCACTGACCCCGCGACGGGCCAGCTCGTGGAGACCTTCGTGTTCACCGAGCTCCGTCGTCAGCTGACCTGGGCCAGCAACGACGCCACCTTGTACCACTGGCGTGACAGGGCCGGTGCCGAAGTCGACTTGGTCGTCGAGTCCTCCGATGGGCGCGTCCTCGGCATCGAGGTGAAGGCTGGCCAGACGCCAGGGCGCGACTGGTTTCGCTGGCTCAGCACCATGCGGGACATGCTCGGCGCGCGCTTCGTCGCCGGCCTGGTCCTCTATACCGGCACCGAAGTACTGCCTTTCGGTGACCGTCTGCTTGCCGTCCCCATCTCAGCCCTCTGGGAGGTCTGACCCGGGGCCTCCTGAGCTACTGCGCCAGAATGCTTAGGAGTTAGGGGCTATTTTGAATGGGCCAGACGAGGCGCGCGCAATCGTCCCGTGCTCCTCGAGCACGAGCTCTCCCACCGTCGCCGCCGTGACCCGCTCCGCCACGCCCTCGCCAAGAGCGTTGCGTGCGGCTTCTTCTTCCTCCTGTCCCTTCGCGACCTGGCCGGTGCGACGCGGGCGGAGAACGAGGTGTCGGCCGACGCGAAGGCCGTCTGCCACAGCGGCAAGGCCGCCTTGGCCCAGCGCCGGCCGATGAGGGTGAGGTGGGAATGATCCACAAATCCACAGTGCGCCTTGGTTTCTCCCCCCGCATCCCCCTTTTCCACAACAACTTCCACAGCTCCTCCACAACGGTCTGTTGGTCTCACACCCCCATTAGGGGGAGGCCTCTGGCGCCCAACCTTGTTGTCCCAGCCACGCCGGCGTCGGGGTGGCGGGGGAGTGCCTGGTCCTCATTGGGACCGGTACCGAGCAACGTCCCCAGGAGGGGTGAGCCAGCCCTGGCCTCGATGGGCAACGACGAGCTTCCGCCACCGTGGTGAGCACTACGGGCCCGAGAGGGCCCCCTTCCTGGTCGGCCTGGCAGTGGGAGAGGGAGATGGCTTGGTGATCTTCTCGAGCACCTGGTAGGTCCGGTTTGCCCGGGCCGCAGCGCGTTGCTCGTTGGCGGTCGAGTCGATGTAGAGCTGGGAGGTGGCGAGGCTCTCGTGGCCCAAGAGGTGCTGGATCTCACTGGCACTGGCACCGTCTTCGGCCAACCGGGTCGCCATGGTGTGGCGCAGTGCGTGCACGAGGGCTCCCTTTGGCACCGACGCACCAACGCCGGCGGTGCGGTAAGCCGAGGCGACGAGGTACTGGGCGCCACCGCGTTGCAGGCGGCCTCCCTTGCGGTCGACGAAGAGGGGAGAGGAGGGCCCGGTCTTCTCGGCCGGGAAGCGGGCCTTCCGGGACGAGAGGTAAGCGGAGACGAGGGCCTCGAGAGGTGCCTCGATAGGCACGAAGCGCACCTTGGAGCCCTTGCCTACCACCCGCAGACGCCGTTCGCCCTTCCGGCCGTCGAGAGAGCCGACGTCCAAGCCGAGGAGCTCGGAGAGCCGGAGGCCGGTGAGCAACGCCATGGCGACGAAGGCGAGGTCGCGCTCGGGCCACGAGCGGCCGCCCTTGTCGTCACCGGCAGCGAGCGACTCGAGCAGGCGCTCGGGCGTAGCCTCCCCCTGGAGGGCCTTGGGTGCCTGCCTCGGGACCTTGGGCTTGGCGACGGCGGCCATGGGGTTTCCGACCACCAGGTCGTCTGCCACCAAGAAGCCGAAGAACTGGTCCCAGGCGCTCCAGGCCCGGGCGATGCTCGAAGCCGCGTGGCCTTCAGAGAACGAAGCGAAGGCCTGCCGCAGCACCTTGGCGTCGAGCTGGCCCAAGACGAGCTCGCGAGGGCCAACCCCGAGGCCCTCTGCCAGGTGGGCCGATACCCCGGCCAGGTCACGGCGGTAGGCAGCCTCGGTGTGAGGCGAACCCTTGAGCGGCTTTCGGGCGACGAAGAAGTCCTCGACCAGCGCGACGAGCGGCGTGGCTGCGGCGGCCGTCGTGGCCGCGAGGCCTGGTGCCGCGACGGCCCGGGGTTTGGCAGTGGGGGAGGGGAGTGGGCGCTTACCGGCGCTGCCAGCTCTCGGCATGCACAGAGGCTAACACTAGAGCTGCATAACGATGCTTATGCATCAAGGGTCCTGGCCGAGGCGGTCAAGCGACGAGGTTTAGCTCCAGCCCTTGGACAACAAGGGTCCGGCGTTGTGCGGGTAAGTTGACGTCAGCTGCGACGAGTGGGTTGTGGTAGTCGAGGAGGTTCGGGCCACTAGGACCGAGGACGACCTCGAGGGGTAGCGAGCTGGGCGACAGGATGCCCTGGGACGAGGCGAACTGCCTGACCAACGCTGGCACGATTGGAATGCCGGCACGAAGAAGGGCAAAGGCACGGTGGTAGCCGTCACGGAGGATCGCGTGGCCCTGGAACATCGCTACCTGGACATAGGAGGGCTGGAGGTCGAACACGAAGCCGATGCCCGTAGGGCCGTTCGTACCGTTGACGGGCCCGACGAAATTACCCACGATCCTGAGGTTCGGGTTGCTCCCGCTGATGCTGAGGGTCCTCGACGCTTCGTCGAAGCTAACGGGCAGCGCCGTGTTCGACCGAGGGGGCAAGGTGACACGCGCCAAGCCGACGAGGTCTTCGGAGGTGCACAGCTCGGGGAGCCTATCTGTGAACACCACCGGCTGGAACGCTCGGGCTTCGCGTAGGTCGACGAGCTGGGGCTCCCAGCCCTCAGCCAGGTATGGTTGCGCCTCTGGCCTGGAGCGGAACTCGTCCAGGTAGCGGGTGAGCTCCGGGCTTGAGGGGCCGGTTGTCGAGCCATCGGGCAGCGCCGACAGCTTTCGCAGGGAGGCCGCCATGTGTGCATCGCGGACGGTGTTGGCGGCGAGGTCTGGGCGCTGGTTGTTGGCGGCGAGTAGCTGCGCGGCACGAGCTGGGTCAATCCACCCGATCAGCGCGCGGGCCGGGCGATGGTAGGTCCGGCCGAGATTCGAGGGGATCACTGCGTGCTCCTTTCGGGTGGCCGGATACCATGGTATCACAGCTAGAGGTAGCTTGCAATATTGTTGCCGAGATGGTAAGATGGAAAGGTCCCTAGCGAGAGGAGATGGCGATCATGGACCAGAAGGCTCTGACCCTCCGTCTGCCCGCTGAACAAGCAGAGGCGTTAGAAAAGGTTGCGGAGATCGACGCTGTCTCGGTGACCGAGGCGATCCGGGAAGCCATAGACGAGCACATTGCCAAGCGGGTCGCAGACGAGGAGTTCCAGCACAGGCTCAAGGATTCGATGGACCGTCACCAGCGGATCCTCGACCGGCTCGCGAAGGCCTGAGTGGCGTTGCAATGCAAGTCCAGTACCTGGGCCTTGACGATTGGCTGGTGATCGCTTCAGCGGTGCTGGCCATCGAGCCGGCGGTACTCGCAAAGATGGCGAACCTCGTGGTCGCCGACGCGGCATTGAATGCTCCAGCTGCAGAGTTCGGCGGCCACGAGTTCTATCCCGATTTTGGTACCAAGGTGGGGTTGCTCGGCTACCGCTTGGCGCGCCACCACGCCCTGCCTGATGGCAACAAAAGGACAGCGTTCTTGGCCATGGTCGAGTTCGTCGAGCGCAACGGCCACGAGTGGCGAACCCTGACGAGGACGAGGCCGTCGAAATGATGGTCGGCGCTGCCGCCGGCAGCACGACTGAGCACGACTTCACCTCGTGGGTAATGGGGCACATCTCATGAGGTCTGGTCAGATAGCGCTGCCGTTCGAAGATCCTTCGCAACCAGAGGGCATCCCGTTCTTGTACCTCGCCTGCCCCCTGACTTCAGTTGAGCCCTCCGAGCGCCAGTTGCTCGACAGCTGGTGCGCGCACATTAGGAACTGCATCGTAGAGACCTGCACCGAGAGCGAGGACGGCTGGGAACTGGGCGTCCATGCGCCTTTCTGGTGGTCGAATCCCGCTAGCGGCGACAAGATGTCGGCTGAGGATGTCTACGAGCTCAACAATGGGAAGGTCCGAGATTGTGCCGGTATGGTCGTCCTCGCTCTCCGGGGAGGTAGCACTGGAGTAGGCCAGGAGCTGATTTGGGCAATGCAGTCGCGGCTGCCGATCCTTTACCTGTACCCGAGCCAGGGGCACGTGAGCCGACAGGTTCAAGGAACGCCGGCAGACCTTACAGTCGTTGCTTTCGGTGACGCCTCACAGCTCGTAGACGCAGTCGCCGAGTTCCTAAGGAAAAATCGTGCCGTAATAGAAGACCACGCGCGACGTGCGAAGAACGAAGCTGTGAAGTTCGCACCTCTAAGGACCACTCTTTACGCGCGCTGGGGCCAATGCAACGAACGCGAACGCGCTCGAGTGGCTGGCGCGGCCCGGATCCACATCGAGCGTGTGGGTGACCTTCTTGCCACTGACCGCTCTATAGCTGCCGCGTCTCTCTCAGAACTAGCGGCCCTCACTGGCGAGCTCGGCGTGTCCTTTGGAGAACTCGCACCAAACCCAACGTCGCCGGATCTATCGGCCCCCGAACGCGAAGCACTCATCCAGGTTTCCGACGAGTACGAATGGTCTGGCAGCAAGGCGTTGTACCTCGAGTCGCGAGCCCGCTCCGAACTTGCTCGTGGAGGCATACGGCGCCTGAGGCTCGAGAGCCCCGCCGACTGGCTCCGTTTCGACAAGTACATTCAGGGCAATGCAAGACGTCGCTGACGAGCTCGTTGCTTGGCTCTTCGCTCGCGTCGACCTTCCGGCTCGGCCGCCAGTCGATTTGTCGCAGCTGGCAAAGAAGATGGCGATTGACGAGATCCTGGATGCGACCATGGCAGAGGACGGGCGGCTGGAGTTGCGGGACCAGCGCGCGATCATCTACGTGCGGGCTGACGTTTCACGAGAGCGACGGCGGTTCACGATTGCCCACGAACTGGCTCACCGCTTGCTTATGCATCGGACCGCTCCCGCCGTGGCCTACCGCCGTCGGCTGACAGGTGACAACCTTGAGCGGTTGTGCGACGACATCGCCGCCGCGGTCCTCCTACCCCGTCAGTGGGTTGAAACTGAGTACATCGGGTCCCCACAGAGGCTGGACACCGTGAGGCGTATGGGTACAGCGGCGAGTGCCTCATTGAGCGCAAGCTTGGTACGTCTCCGCGAAGTTCATCGCTGGTCGCGCTCACTTCTCAGGTTCAACCATGTCACTGAGCGCTGGCGTCTCGCGGCACCTGCCGGCGTACCGCCGGACCTTCACCGATCATTGAGGACGACGGCAGAGACCAACATCACCTTGGCTGCTATTGGTCGGCGGTCAAGAGAGGACGTCGTTTCACCACTGCCGCTGCGGCTTGGGTCACGCACCTGGGCCTTCCCGGCAGAGTTGTCCGTTCGTGCCACAACAGCGATCGCGCTCGTAGACCTCACCCGGCCTCAGTCGCCGGGAGAAGAGAGCACCAGTCGGGCGCCCGGCCTTGATGCATAATAAGACTTATGCAGCGAATGGGTAAGCGTCCTGCTCGGTGGCGTTTTCTGTGCTGGTACGACGCGCCCCCATCATGGGTAGGCAGCTGCACCGGGCCAGTAGCTGTGTCGGCTCGACGTCACTGTGAAGTACATTGGAGTACGATTGC
>JAKAWM010000143.1 GCA_021827285.1 Actinomycetes bacterium
GGGTGCTACCGCAACACCACCGTCTGCCCGCTCCTGGTGGACCTCGACGAGTACCACCAGCCTCCTGACCCGAGTACGCTCGACCGCCTCCGTTCCCGTCGCCAGGCCAAGGGGGCGGGCGCCCAATGGCTTTTCGTGGGCCGGATAGCGCCCAACAAGTGCCAGCACGACGTGATCGGCGCCTTCGCCGCCTACCGGCGAGTTTTCGACCCGGGGGCACGCTTGGCACTGGTGGGGGGGGCCACGTCCTACCAGTACCTGAGGGCGCTCCATCGCCTGTGCGGCGAGCTGGACGTGGCTGAGAGCGTCGAGTTTGTGAGCGGCGTAACCGCCGCTGAGCTGCTGGCCTACTGGGCTGTCGCTGACGTGTTCGTTTGCCTCTCCGAGCACGAGGGCTTTTGCATCCCGGTCCTCGAAGCCATGGAGCTCGGTGTGCCCGTGGTGGCCTATGCTTCGACGGCCGTTCCCGAAACCCTGGGCGGTGCTGGGTTGCTACTGGAGGACAAAGACTCGCTGAAGGTGGCCGAGGCGGTGGCAACGGCCTGCCACAACCGACCTGCCCGGGAGCGCCTGATAGAGGCTGGCCAAGCACGGGCGTCGCAATTTTCCCTGGCTAATAACCAGAAGTTGTTCCTCGGCGCCATCGAGGGTTACCTCGATACCGCCTCCCGGTAGAGGCGGGCCAGCCCTTCGGCGCACGCCTCCCAGCTGTAAAGACCAGCGCGCTCGCGCCCGCGGCGCACCAGGTCGTCTCGGGCGGCCCGGTCTGTCAGCACATGTTCCAGGGCGATAGCCAGAGCCTCCCCATCGCTCGGTTCGACGAGGTAGGCGGCGTCACCCAGTACTTCTTGCAGCGCGCCGGCACGCGAGGCCACGACGGGTACGCCATAGGTCATGGCTTCCAGGGGGGGGAGCCCGAAGCCTTCGTAGCGGGAAGGGTAGGCGAACACCGTCGCTTGCCGCAGTAACCAGTCGCGATCGGCGGGGGAGACCCAACCCAGCCGCACCACGCGGTCCGGCGCCGCTCCGGTGGCCACCGCAGTGGCCAGCTGGTCGCCGCCCCAGCCGTCCGGTCCAGCTATGACGAGCGCCAGATCCGGTTGGTGGTCAGCGACCAGCTCGAAAGCCTTGACCAAAGTGGGTAGGTCCTTGCGCGGCTCCACCGTGCCGAGGGCCAGGACGTAGCGGCTGACCCACTCAGGTAGCCGCGACGGCCGCAAGCTTGGGACAACCGCCGGCCCCACCGGGACGCCGAGAGGCACCACTCTGACACGCTCCCCCGGCACCCCAAGTAGGTCGATGACCTCCCGGGCGACGAAGGCGGAGTCGGTATGCACCCATGCGCCGCGTTCCACGGCCTTGTGCACGAGCTTGGGGTAAACCAGCGAAGCCGGCCGGCACCATTCGGGGAAACGTAGTGGCGTTAGGTCGTGCACCGATACCACCATGGCGGCGCGGCGAGCCGGCGGGACAACGAAGTTCGTCCCATGCACCACGTCTACCCGCCCCACGCAGGCTTCAGCGGTGGGCCAGGGCCAACGGGCCCAGAGCTCCTGTAGCACGTGGGCGGGCAGTGGCCGGTTCACGGGGACGGCGCCGTCCGGCAGCGACGCGGCCAAGGCGTGCCGCCCCCGCCAGCTCATGGCAAAGCCGCTCATGGCCAGGTCCTCGCGCTGGGCAAGAACAGGCAGCACGCCGGCGCAGAACTGGCCCACTCCTGTGCGCGGCCCCAGCAAGGGGGTCGCGTCGAAGGCCACCCGGATCACGACCGGCACTCTAGACGGCTAGCGTCCGAGGCTGATGAGGCTGGCCTTTGTCCCACCCCGCTTCGGGCCCGGAGTGCTGGGAGGATCCGAAGCCGTGATGGGGGAAGCGGCGCTCGGGCTGGCGGGACGTGGTCATGAGGTCGAGCTGCTGACCACCTGTGCCCTCGACCATTTCACCTGGGCCAACGCATTGCCGGCAGGAGAGTCCATGGAAAAAGGGGCAGTGGTGCGGCGCTTCCCCACCGTCCGCCACCCCAGCCGGGCCGCGCTGGCGGCACAACTTTCCATACAGGCCGGCCAGATCCCGGACCTGGACCACCAGGTGAGCTGGCTGGGTTTCCAGTTCACAGTGCCGGGCCTGTTCGAGCACATCGTCCGCCACAGCTCGACCTACGACGCCATCATCTTTTCGCCCTATTTGTTCTGGACGGCAAGCGCCTGTGTGCCTCTTGTGGCTGAGCGGGCGGTGGTAATCCCCTGCTTGCACGACGAGGTGTACGCTCGGCTCGAAATCCTTCGGCCCGTTCTGGCCGATCCTGCGCTGGTGTGGTTCCTGTCCGAGCCCGAGCACCAGCTTGGTCACCGCCTCGGCCCTATTGCCAGTGCCCATGAGGTGACCGGGGCGGGTATCCCTGAGCCCGCCGCTTACGACCCCGAGGGCTTCCGCGCCCGCCACCAACTGCCCCGCCCCTTTTTGCTGTACGCCGGTCGTAAGGAGGACGGCAAGGGGGTGCACTTCCTTCTGGACGCCTTCGCCGCCGCTGTTTCAGCCGGCCTCGACGCCGACCTGGTCCTGATCGGGAAGGGGTCGTTGGTCGTCCCGAAGGCGATCGCCGGCCGGGTGGTGGACCTCGGCTACCTGCCCGATCAGGAGCGCAACGATGCCTTTGCCGCCGCCTCCGCGTATGTCCAACCCAGCCCCAACGAAAGCTTCTCCCGCACCATCATGGAAGCCTGGCTGGCCGGGACACCTGTGCTGGCCCGTCCGGCCAGCGATGTGGTCGCCTGGCACTTGGCACGGTCAGGTGGAGGGCTCACCTTCTCCGACGGCCCGGGCCTGGCCTCGGGCCTGCGGGCCGTTCTCGATGACCCGGGGCGGAGGAGCGAGCTGGCCGCCGCTGGAAGGCGGTATGTCCTGGACAACTACACCTGGCCCTCCGTGCTCGACCGAATGGAACAAAGCCTTGCCGCCACCTTTGGAGCCCATCGCCGGCCACCCGCACCCGTGCCGCCCGCCGGGCCGCCACCCGCCGAAGCGCCCGCCTCCCAGGTCCCCGCCTCCCAGGTGCCCCAGGCCGGAGCGCCCGGCCTCCGCCGGCTGGTGCTCGGGAGCTACCCACCTGTCCCCGGTGAGGCCGCCGCGGCAACACTTGCCGCCGTCGGGCGGGCATGGCGCGATGGCCGTGAGGTGGTCGTGGTTTCTCCACGTGTGAGCGCGGCGCACGAGGTGGCGCGGTTGGCTGGTTTGGGAGCCGCCCGTGCCGTGAAACGCCTGGCCGGCGCGTACGGATGTAGTGAGGTGGTGCTCTGTTTGGAGCCTGGAATGCCCTTTTCCGGCCGTCGGCCGGGCGGGTGGCGGGCTCGCCGTAGCTCTCGCCGCCTGGCCGGCGTCCTCCGGAGCTTTCAAGGGGCGGAACTGGTGGTCACGGGCGACCTCGGCCTCCCGGCGAAGGTGTTATCGCCGCTTTGGGCCGCAGCGACTACGGTTACCGCTAGTTCGGAGGCGGTTGCCCGGTCGGCAAAGGCCACCGGCGCCGGGGGGGCCCGCATCCTTGACCCGTATTCGGGTTGCGGCGGCGACCTTACCTGGTGCTCGACACCAATGCAGGCCGCCGTCTCGCCTTTCGAGCCGGGCGACTTGCTCCTGCGCCGCCGCCTTCGCCGCTTGCTGGGTACCGTCGGCCGCAAGCTACTGGGGCGTCGAGCCCCCGCCGTCCGGGCGCGCCTGGCCCGGCTGGTCCGCTTCCGCTGACCTCGCCTTCTCCCGCAGCGCTCCGACTTGCCCGTGCCCGGCCGGCGCCGGCTACGCGCTCAGTGAGGGGAGCCACGCCGGACGATGACGTTCGTAGGCGTCGATGTCGTCTGCGTGACGCAAGGTGAGACCGATGTCGTCCAAGCCCTCCAGGAACCGGTGCTGCGTGAAACTGTCCAGCAGGAAGGGCACGGCTATCCCCGCGGCAGGAGCCTCCAAGCGGAGGTGCTCCACATCGACCGTGACTTCAAGAGCAGGGTCATCAGCAACCGCCTTCATTAGTGCGGCTCCCGCTGACGCGTCCACTTGGACCGGCAGCAGTCCGGACTTGGTGCAGTTGTTGCGGAAGATGTCCCCGAAGCGGGGAGAAACCACCGCCTTGAAGCCGTAGTCCATCAAAGCCCAAACGGCGTGCTCGCGCGACGAACCTGTGCCGAAGTTGGGCCCGGCCACGAGGATGGTCGCCTTGGCGTGCTCGGGCCGGTTGAGGACAAAGTCCCGCTGGTCTCGCCACTCGGAGAAGAGGCCCTGGCCAAACCCGGTGCGTTCCACGCGCTTCAGCCAAGAAGCCGGGATAATCTGGTCGGTATCGACATCGCTACGGTCGAGTGGTGCGGCGGTACCCGTTATCACGCGGATCGGTTTCATGGCAGATCTCCTGGAGAGGCGAGATAACCAGAGACGGCGGTGGCTGCCGCGACGCCAGGAGAGACTAGGTGGGTGCGGCCTCCCCGGCCCTGACGGCCCTCGAAATTTCGGTTGGAGGTCGACGCCGAGCGCTCCCCTGGCGACAACTTGTCGGGGTTCATAGCCAGGCACATCGAACAACCCGGCGAACGCCACTCGAAACCTGCAGTGATGAAGACCTTGTCCAGGCCTTCTTTCTCGGCCTGCGCCCGCACCTGCCCCGAGCCGGGGACGACCAACGCCCGTAGCCCAGGGGCGACCGTACGCCCTTCGAGGACAGCCGCCGCCGCCCTGAGGTCCTCGATCCGGCCATTGGTGCAGGAACCAATGAAGACCGTGTCTACCTTGACCTCCCGCATCGGTGTCCCGGCTTTGAGCCCCATATAAGCGAGCGCCCGTAGCCCCGCCTCTCGGGCGGCAGGGTCGTCGAAGCTGTCAGGGTCGGGTACGGCTTGGTCTAGGCGCACCACTTGGCCAGGATTGGTACCCCAGGTGACGTGCGGTGCCAGCGACGCAGCGTCCATGTGGACGGTCTTGTCGAAGCTGGCACCTTCGTCGGTGACCAGTGAACGCCAGTCGTCCAACGCGCTCTCCCATTTCCCCCCTTTGGGAGCGAACTCGCGCCCCTCCAAGTAGGAAAAGGTCGTATCGTCCGGCGCCACCATCCCCGCCCTGGCCCCAGCTTCGATCGACATGTTGCAGACAGTCATCCGGCCTTCCATCGAGAGCGCCCGAATGGCCGAACCCCGGTATTCGATCACGTGCCCTATCCCGCCTCCGGTGCCGACCCGGCCGATTATCGACAGGACAATGTCTTTGGCGCTCACCCCAGCGGGTGGGTCACCGTCTACCACGACGGCCATCGTCTTCGGGCGGGCCTGGGGAAGGGTCTGGGTGGCCAGGACGTGCTCAACCTCGCTCGTGCCGATCCCGAAAGCCAGGGCGCCGAACGCGCCGTGCGTCGAAGTGTGGCTGTCCCCACACACGACGGTCATGCCCGGCTGGGTCAGGCCCAGCTCCGGACCAATGATGTGCACGATGCCCTGCCGGGGGTTCCCCATCTCGAAAAGGCGGATCCCGGTTTCGTCGCAGTTCGCTGCCAAGACTTCCATCTGGCGGGCGGAGATGGGGTCGGCCATCGGCCGGTCGAGGCCCGTGGTGGGGACGTTGTGGTCCATCGTGGCGACGGTCAGGTCCGGCCGGCGCACCTTGCGCCCCGTCATCCGCAGGCCCTCAAAGGCCTGCGGGGAGGTGACTTCGTGGACCAAGTGCAGGTCGATGTAGAGAAGGTCCGGCTCCCCATTTCCTTGTCTCACGAGATGGCGCTGCCAGACCTTTTCGGCTAGCGTCGAGGCGCCAGTCATTGGGGGTTCTCACAATGTGGGATATAGTCTCGCATTATGGGATCCAGCTTACAGGGCGTCGCCGTGCTGGGCAAGGCGGTCAAGGTGCTCGACTCCGTGGCCGTGTCCGGGCCGCTTACCCTCTCGGGCTTAGTAGCTGCGACGGGCTATCCCCGGGCGACGGCTCACCGCCTGGCCGCGGCCCTGATGGACCACGGTTTATTGGACAAAGACCCCACCGGTGGCGCGTACAGGCTCGGGCCGCGCCTTGTCGAACTGGGGCGCCTGGCCGGTTTGCGCCGACGTGGGTTGGCCCAGGCCGCGGGTCCTGCGTTGGAGCGGTTGCGTGATCGTACGGGCGAGAGCGTCCAGCTCTTCGTGGCCGAGGGCGGGCAGCGGGTTTGCATCGTCTCGCTAGAATCGCCCCACAGCTTGCGCACGATCGTGCCTGTGGGGGCGTCGCTCCCGCTGGATAGGGGTTCGGCCGGGCGTGTGCTCGGCGGCGAGCCCCTGGCACTGGGCCAGGGTTGGTGTGAAAGCGTCGAGGAACGCGAACGGGGCGTCGCCTCGGTCAGCGCCCCGGTCCTGCTCGACGGAGCCGTGGTGGCGGCGGTGTCCGTCTCGGGCCCGGTCGAACGTACCACTCGGGCGCCGGGGCGGCGCTATTCGGCGGCTGTTGTCGAGGCGGCGCGCGAGGTGTCCCTCGCGTTGGGTTGAGCGGGAGCGGCCGATGCCTGCGAGCGGGGCGTTGGCTTACGACCAGCCCAATTGGGCACTGGCCGTGCCCGTCACGTGGCCGTGCCCGTCACGTGGCCGTGCTACCCGTCACGTGGCCGTGCTACCCGTCACGTGGCCGTGCTACCCGTCACGTGGCCGTGCTACCCGTCACGTGGCCGTGCTACCCGTCACGTGTTCACCGAAAGCTCCAAAGGTGACTTTCATAGATTCACTTATGGAGGTTTCAACTCCGGATCTGCTATCGAAACCTCCAAGAGTGCGCATTTACAAATCACTCTCGGAGGTTTCGGTGACGTTGGCGGGTTCGCCGGGCGGCCACAGCGGGCCAGCGCGGCGAGTGGGGTCCGCGGGCGGCTACAGCGGGCCGGCGCAGCGAGTGGGGCATGCGGCCCGGCACAGCGAGCCGGCAAGGAGGCCGAGCCACCACTGCTTGGCGCTGCGGGCGGGGTGCCGGGCGAACCCGTCGGGCCCGCCCTTCCGCTACCTCGCGGCTAGCGCTCGATAGGTCTGGCTACTCCCCGCTGGCCCAGGCACTGGCCAACAGGTCGCCGCTACCTCGTCCGGTCATCTCGTCTGCCCCGCCATCGTCCCCCAAGTCTCCTAGGCCCAGGCCGCCGTGGCCGTTGCGGCTCCACGTGCCCCCCGAGCAACCCTCGCCCCCCGAGCAACCCTCGCTTCC
>JAKAWM010000144.1 GCA_021827285.1 Actinomycetes bacterium
GATGGCCGGGCCGTCGCCGATGGCGAAACGCCTGGCACAGAGGCGGAGCCCGAACCGGCACCCGAGCCCGTGAACCGAGGCTTGTTGCTCAAGTTTCTCGGGTCGGCCCGTAACTGAGACCAAGGGAACTCGGGCTAACCCCTTCCCATCAGGGCGGCGGGTCGGTAACCTGTTCCTAGTGCACATAGTGGTGGTCTGCCCACTCGTGGTCGTGGATAGCGGCCACTCTGAAAAAGGGACGTCTGACACGAGGTGCTCCGCTCAATCCGGTGGGCCCACCTGCCGACCATGAACGAGATGCTGTCTGTGCTGACCGTAACGCGTCCCACGGCCACGCCCCGAGAGGGGCCCGTAGTGCAGCAGTGGGGGGGCTGATGCCGGACACAAGGTTGCGCGACCGGGACGATGCTCTCTCGGAGGACGAACAGCTAGGCGTCGTCCTGGTCAAGAGCGGCCAGATCAGCGTCGAACAGCTGGGCGAGGCGTTGGGCCGGGCCAAGGAGCGGGGCGTCAACCTGGCCCGGGTCCTGATCGAGGACAAGCTGCTCACCGAGGAGCAGTTCGTCGGCACGCTGGCTGAGCAGCTGGGCCTCGAGTTCGTGGACCTGGCCACCTACCCGATCGACGCGGTCGCCGCCCGGCTGGTGAGCGAGACACTGGCCCGCCGCTACAGCGTCCTGCCTATTGGCTGGTGGGAAGGCCGGCTGGTCGTGGCCATGGCCGACCCTTCCAACGTCTTTGCCATCGATGACGTCCGCACCGTTACGGGCGCGGACGTGCGCCAGGTGGTGGCGACCAAAGAAGCGGTTATCGCCGCCATAAACAAGTACCACCGCAAAGACAGCGAAGCCGAGCACATCAGCGCCGAGGCCAGCGCCAGCAGTGCTCCCATGGAAGACGACCGGCTGGTCAGCATCAAGGAGGTCCGGGAGGACGCCCCCATCGTCCGGCTGGTGAACCTGCTCATCACCCAGGCCATCACGGACCGGGCGTCGGACATCCACATCGAGCCGACGGGCAAGGACTTGCGCGTGCGCTACCGCATTGACGGGGTGCTGCACGAGATGATGCGGAGCCCCCGGAACATCCAAAACGGCGTCATCAGCCGGCTGAAGGTGATGGCGGACATAAACATCGCCGAGCGCCGCGTCCCCCAAGATGGCCGCATCACCACCTCGATCGAGGGCCGAGCCGTGGACCTCCGGGTGGCCACACTGCCCACGGTCCACGGGGAAAAGGTGGTCATGCGCATCCTGGACAAGTCGACGGCCCGGCTCAACCTGACCGACCTCGGCTTCCTCCCGGTCAACATGACCCGTTACCAGTCGTCTTACACCAAGCCCTACGGCACCATCCTGGTCACCGGCCCTACCGGTTCGGGCAAGACAACCACGCTCTATGCCACCATCAACATATTGAACGAGCCCACCAAGAACGTGATCACGGTCGAGGACCCGGTCGAGTACCAGCTGGACGGCATCAACCAGATCCAGGTCAATAACAAGGCGGGCCTCAGCTTCGCGGCCGCGCTACGCAGCATCCTGCGTGCTGACCCCGACATCGTCCTAGTGGGGGAAATAAGGGACCAGGAGACGGCTACCATCGCCGTCGAAGCCGCTCTGACCGGCCACCTGGTGCTATCGACCGTCCACACCAACGACGCCGCGAGCACTCCGAACCGGCTGATCGAGATGGGCGTGGAGCCATTCCTGGTGGGCAGCGCCCTCGACTGTATCGTGGCCCAACGGCTGGCCCGCAAGCTGTGCGACCGTTGCAAGGTGGCCTACCCCTCGGACCGGGGGAAGCTCGAAGGCGTCGGGTGGGACCTGGCCGGCGTCGAGCTCCCCCAGCAGCTCTACCACTCCGGTGGCTGCCAGGTATGTAACAAGACGGGTTTTGCCGGCCGCTTCGCCGTGCACGAGATCCTGAATGTCAACGAGGAGATCGAGCGCATGATCGTCGAGCACGCTCAGGCCGAGGACATCCGCAAGGCCGCCATCGCCGACGGCATGGTCACGCTCCGCCAGGCCGGCCTTATGGCTGCCGCGTCGGGCGTCACGTCGCTCGAAGAGGTCATGCGGGTCATCGCCTAGTCGAACTAGGCCCTGCCCTGTGGCGGCCCCCCGCCTTCCGCTGCTCGGTGGTCGCCACCCGCCCGCCGCCCACTTACTGCCGCCGCTCGATGGGCGTCATTTTCGGCGTTCACTGCCTCCAGTCGCTGCCTCCAGTCACTGCCTCCAGTCGCTGCCTCCAGTCACTGCCGCTGCGGGGTGGCCGCTACTTACTGCACCAAACCCGCTTTTTGCACCGGGCCGGGCGCACTGTGCCGCACCGCCTGCGGGGGTTTGGAATGATATGCCGCGAAATTCCGCGGCATTGTGCTCCCCACCCTTTAGCCGGATACGGCAAAGTGCGCCTGGCTGTGTGATTTGAGGGGGCGCGGCGCGGTTTCTCGCCCACCGACCACTGCTCGGGCGCGGTAACTGGTGGGGCCGGTCCATTATGCGCGGCAGGGTTAGCCAAGCTTGTCCCCGGGTTGTGCGTTTGGCTCCGGTGACACGAGCAGCACGCGGTTGTCGCTATACGTACCGAGTGCGAGCACCTCCGAGCTGACCGGCCCGATTTGGCGGGGCGGGAAGTTGACCACCGCGAGGACCAAACGGTCAAGCAGTTCATCCCGGCCGTAGTTGGTGATTTGGGCTGAGGACTTCTTGACTCCGAGTTCTGGGCCGAAGTCGATGCGGAGCTTCCAGGCCGGCCGGCGCGCCTCGGCGAACTCCTCCACTGCCACGATCCGCCCGACCCGGATATCCACTTTGGCGAAGTCGTCCCAGTTGATCTGGTCGGCCATGGCACGACCCTAGCCGGGCCAAGAGACCGTAGCCGCGTGGGCGCGACCAAAGAGGGCGGCCAGGCGTACCCTGTGCGCTCCCCGCCGGGGCATGGAGCGGTTGGCCACCAGCCCGGCGACTATGGCTTGGGCCAACGAGGCGAGGCCGCCGCACTAGGCACCCCTAGCGGCTGAGGTCGAGGACCTCGCAAACGTCCGCCGCCCAGCCGACGGCGGCCAGGTAGCACTCCCCGATCACAGCAGGTGGGATGCCTGAGCGCATCTCGGGCCGCCAGGCGCCGACTTCCCAGTCCGTGACGTCGGCGAGGATGTCGCCAAGCAGGCCGGTGCGTTTCAAAAGGGCCTCTTCCAGGGCACCGGCCAGTCCCAGCCCGTCGATGATCTCCGCCAGCGGGGCCCGCAAGAGCAGGTCGAGGGCGGATAGAAGCCCGACCGTGAAGGCGGAGTCGGCGAGGTGGGGCTGGCCCACCGTCATGGCCATTTGCTCGGCCATGTGCGCCCGGGTCATGGCCATCAGGAGCTGCTCGTCGGAACCCTCGTGCGCCCCGGCCAGCAACATGAGCGTGACCCAGGCCCTAAGGCGGCGTTCGCCGAGCATAACCACGGCCTCACGCACTGAACTGATGCGCCGGAACAGCCCACGGGCGGCCCCCGCCCCCGCGGCCCGCAGGAAGCGGTAGCTGAGGGCGGCGTCGGTCTGGACGATGCGCTCGATGTCCCCGGCCGAGGTCATGGGGTCACAGAGCTTCTGGAGCAGCCGCACGCAGGTGGCTCGGCTGGGGGAGAGGGCCTGGCCCTCGACCACCTCAGGGCGGGACAGCAGGTAACCCTGAAAAAGGTCAAAGCCCATCTGCTGGCAGGCGGCCAGCATGTCGCGGGTCTCGACCTTTTCTGCCACCAGCCTGACGCCGTAGGCCGAACAGCGCAGGACCGATTCGGCCAGCTGGTCCGGCCCCAGGGCTAAGACGTCGAGCTTCACTATGTCCACCAGGGGTAGGAGCGGGTCGTCGCCGTCGCCGCTCTGGTAGTCGTCCAGCGCCAGGGTGTAGCCGTTGGAGATGAGCCTTTGGCAGCCGGCCAGGACTTCGGGGTCTCGGGGGACGTCTTCTAGGATCTCGATGGCGATCTGGCGGGGGGAAAAGGGGATGTCCCGGGTGCCCACGATGAAGGCCCGGGTGGCATTGACAAAGGCCTGCTTGCTCCCTACCAGGGTGGACAAGCCAATGTCTAGGCCGGCGTGTATGAGCACGTCCGCCGTCATCACGTCGCCGTCGGGGCTTTGGCCCGTGGCCTCGGCGTCACGGAACAGCAGCTCGTAGCCATGCACCGCCAGCTTTACGTCGAAGATCGGCTGGCGGCCGACCATGAACTGCCTCACGTACCCTCTCCTCAGCCTCCGCTCGTGGCGCCCGCCCTGGTGCAGGTCCCTCCTCTACTATCGGGCGCGGTTGCGTGCCTCCTGACCGGGACAGGCCGGAAACCCGAGATTCGCGCAAGCTGTCCGCGCGGTAGCCAGCGGTGGTGCGAGCTCCCGGTCGGGGCGAGCGCGCCGGGGTGGGTTCAGGTTGGGACGATGAGCACGTCTTGGGGCCTGTCGCCTGCCAGCGTCATGATCCCCTTGTCGAGAGTGGCCAAACGAGCCGAGTGACGGCGGGCCAAAGCCAGCAGGTGTGCGTCGGTGACCAAGTTGTGGGTGGCGACGAGCATCGGCTTTACTCCCCCCTGGCCGGCGTTGGCGCCGATCACGAGCTCCACGTCATCGGAAAGAAACCGGTGCCCGGGCTGAGCACGTACCCGTGCCAAGAGCGCCAACGCCTCAGGAGGTGCAACCGCCGTGGGTACCGCGGCGCGGTTGGACGAAACCCGTACGAAGCCGCTCTCGGTGACGGGTGTCGTGGCCCAGGGCTCGTGCCCACGCTCCAGGAACCATCGCAAGGCATACCGGTGGTGAACGTGGTTGGGCCAGGCCAGGCTCACAAGTAAGTTCACGTTGATCTCGACTGGTACAGCTCGGGTCGGTGACCACCGCTGTCCGTTACGGGGCCAGGCATCTGAAACGGCGGGACCGGTGGGGCGGCCGGACGGGCGGGGCGGCCGGACGGGCGCGGCGGCGCGCTCAAGCGATGGCAGGATCCCGCCGAAGCAAGAAGGGATGCAAAGTACCTCGCGCCTGGTGGGTGAGTTCCTGGTGAACCGGAAGGTGCTCTCCAAGGACACCCTGGAAGAGTCGCTGCGCCGGGAAGAAGAAAGCGGCGTCCCCTTAGCCAAGATCTTGGCTAGCGAGGGCCTGGTGGCCGAGCGCGACCTGGTGGCCGCCATAGCCGACCAGATGGGCCTCAAGTTCTGGGACCCGGCCGTGCTGCCCATCTCCGCGATGGTCGAGTCCATGCTCCCACCCGACGTAGCCCGCAAGTACGTGGCCATTGCCATCACCCTGGCCGGCGACGGGCTTGTAGTGGCCATGGAGAACCCCTCCGACCAGGAGGCAGTCAAGGCCATCAAGCAGGCCACGGGTTGGGCTGTAACTCCTTGGCTGGCTGCCCGCACTGACATTGTCGGGATCATCAACCAGATGTACGGGCCCTCCTCGGCCCTCACCGGGGAGGCGCTGCCCGAGCTGCCCAAACAGCTCCATGTCAACCAGATGCTGACCCAGGCAGTGGACGAAAGGGCCTCCGACCTGCACCTGACGGCCGGCTTGCCCCCCATGATCAGGGTGGACGGCGACCTGCGCCCGCTCGAGGGCTACGACCAGCTCAACCCTTCGCAGGTCCGGGACCTCGTGTACGCCATACTCTCCAACAAGCTGCGGGAGCGCTTCGAAGAGGAGCAAGAGCTGGACACCTCCCACGTAGTGCCAGAGGTGGGAAGGTTCCGCGTCAATGTGTTCCAGCAGCGAGACTCGGTCGGGGCTGTGCTGCGGTCCATCCCCTTTGAGATCCGCTCGCTGGAGGAGCTGGGTATGCCTCCCTCGGTTGGGCAGTTCGCCGATCTCCCGCGCGGCCTGGTACTCGTCACTGGGCCTACTGGATCGGGGAAATCGACGACCTTGGCTGCCCTGATCGACATCATCAACCGGACCAAGCCCTTGCACATCATGTCCGTCGAGGACCCGATCGAGTACCTCCACCATCACAAGATGGCCGTCGTCAACCAGAGAGAGGTAGGGGAGGACACCAAGGGCTTCGCCCAAGCCCTAAAGCACGTCCTACGCCAGGACCCCGACGTGATCCTGGTGGGCGAAATGCGCGACCTGGAAACCATATCTACCGCCCTGACGGCCGCCGAAACCGGCCACCTGGTCTTTGCCACCCTGCACACCCAGGACGCCCCCCAGTCGATCGACCGCATCATCGACGTTTTCCCCGCTCACCAGCAGCAGCAGGTCCGCACCCAGCTGGCCACCACCATTCAAGGCATCGTAACCCAGCAGCTCCTGCCTAAGGCGGGTGGGAACGGGCGAGTGGTGGCGTGCGAGATCCTGGTGGCCACCCCGGCCGTGCGCAACCTCATCCGAGAGGGAAAGACCCACCAGATCTACTCAGCCATGCAGGCCGGCGCCAAGCACGGCATGGTGACTATGGACCAGACCCTGGCGCATCTGGCCAAGCGCAGGGTTATCGACAGAGGCGTGGCCGAGGAGCGCTGCCAGAACCCCGAGGATCTGCGTCGGCTGATCGAGGCACCGTAACCGGCGCCGGAGAAAGGACGACCTGATGCCACAGACAACGTACGCCTATAAGGTCCGTGATATTGAGGGAAAGCTCGTAGAGGGCACCCTCGACGCGGACGATCAGCGCCTAGTCGCCAGCCGGCTCCGGCAGATGGGGTATACGCCCATCAACATTGAAGCGAAGAACGCCGGCACTATGAACAAGGAAATCCATCTCGCCGGTATCACCGACCGCGTAACGCTCAAAGAGCTGGCTCTGTTCAGCCGGCAGTTCGCAACACTGATGGCTTCCGGCCTGACGCTGCTGCGTTCACTGACCATCCTGAACGACCAGACGGAAAACAAGGCACTCAAGAAGGTCGTGGCCGATGTGCAAGGGCAGGTGGAGAGGGGTGTCTCGCTCTCGCAGTCCTTGGGTGCCCACCCGAGAGTTTTCGGCCGTCTGTTTGTGTCCATGGTACGAGCGGGCGAGGCGAGCGGTGGTCTCGACCAGTCGCTCAACTCATTGGCAATCATGCTGGAGAAGCAAGCAGCACTACGCGGGAAAATCAAGTCCGCGATGGCCTACCCGGTAGCGGTGCTCTGCCTCGTACTCCTTATTGTCACGGCGATAATCCTGTTCATCGTCCCAATTTTAGATCGG
>JAKAWM010000145.1:0-1547 GCA_021827285.1 Actinomycetes bacterium
AGCCCCTCAGGTAGCCCTGTCACAGGAACGTCTCCTATCCAGGACAGCGGGTACCCGGTCTGGGTGAGTCCCACGCCGAGCGGAGGCCTCATCTACGACGTTGGGGCAGATGGCCAGCAGGGAGCGTACGTACACGTTGTTGACAGTAATGGCGTGCCCATTGTCCCTTCCGCTGCCAATGGCGTACCGGTGTTTGGGTATGGGCGTACGGCCCACAATGTTCCTGAAGCCCCCGGCTCGCCATTTGGCTTTTTCCAGGCGGGCGGCGCCGTAGAGGTCGGTTCGACCGTCTATGTCGCAGACGGTGGGCATGGCATCGACATGTTCAGCAACACGGGTGTCTTTGAGGGTGAAGCGCCATCGAGCAAGCTGGGCGTCGTGACGCCCGAATCACCCTTGTACTATGACCCGACGAGCCAGTCGCTCCTGTTCTTCAACAGCACGGGCGTGGTCTCCGTACCGTTGAGCAGCATCCAAGCGCTGGTAGAGGCGCCTGCCAGTCCCCTCCAAGGACTTGGAGACACTCTGGGCATCGGTGCTGGGCTCAGCACAGGGGTCACTGCCGGGTACTTCGCTCCGGGAGGCGCGCCCACGGTCACGGCAAGCTTCGACCCTTGGTGGCGGTACTACCCAGATCCGCTGGCGCTGAGCTACTGGGTTGCCGACAGCACCCAGGTAACCTCGAACCAACTCCCTAGCCCTGCCGTGGTGCCGTTGTCATGGGCCGCGGTCAGCAGCGGCTCGCCTCTACAGTTCCAACTGGGGTTGCCGGCGGCCACACCGGGCGTGTACCTGGTCAACGCCGACCTGGTGGACGAAGCCACGTCTACGACCGTCGGCTCCACGTGCCTTACCTATTCGGTGGGTATGGCCGGCGACACGCTGGACTTTTCAGCGCTCGCTCCGGGAGCGGACTACGGTGGCCCGGCACCCGAGCGGGGCGTGCAACTGGCTGCCGAGCTAGGGACGGGCTTGATGCGCGAGCAGCTTTCATTGACGGCCCTGCTACCTACTTGCACCCCAGCAAACATCACGGCCGCGGACTGTGGCCCGAGCGCTCTCACCAACTGGTCCTCGGTCGACCCCGCCACCGAGGAGGCGGCCGTGGAGGCCAAGGCCCTGGGCGTGAACTTTGAGGTCCAAGTGGGCCAGAACAACACGACCAACGTGCTAGTGCTAGACAACGGCTTTTGGCAGCAGGACGTGGAAGCCATCCTGGAGCATTTCGCACAAAGTGCGCCGGATCTCGAGTACGTCGAGGCATGGAACGAGCCCAACGCGGCCGGCTATTCGGCCACCAGCTACTTGTCTGGCATCCTTGAGCCGTTTTACGAGGCCGTCCAGGGAGCGAACGCGGCTGACGGGACACACCTCCAGGTCGTGGGTGCGAGCGTTGTCGGCATGGACAACGGGGCGAAGGGCTGGTGGGGCCAGTTCGCGAAGGCAGGTGGTTTTTCCTACCTGAACGTCGTCGGCTTCCACCCTTACCCCGGCTACGACCGCTCCTTTGAGGAGGAGGGATCCCCTCAGTTCATCGCCTGGTTGAA
>JAKAWM010000145.1:1557-7137 GCA_021827285.1 Actinomycetes bacterium
GGGCTGATGGCCGGTCACGGGGCGGCGTCGTTGCCTTTGTGGGACACCGAGCAGGGCTGGTGGACCGACGGTGAGGAGACGTTCTTCGACGTAGGCAACTGGGCGCCAAGAGAGTGGATGTGGCTCCGGTCGCTTGGGGTAGACAACTGGGACTACTTCATAACGGAGGGCGACTTTGGGGCTTTCGGCCTAATAAGGGGTGACGACAGCTATGTCACTCCCGGCGCCATCGGCCTGATGACCGTCTCCAACCTCCTTGGTGAGCGCCCCTTCCTGAAGCAGCTCAGCCTTGGCATCCCCCACGCCTACGGGATGCTTTTCGGCCCGCCGGCGGACGGTAGTTCGAGCAATGACATCCTGGCTGTCTGGACCGACGACCTCAAGGTCAACGCCGAGGTGGCCTTGAGCTCCGGGCCCTCGGCCGCGACCATATATACGACGAGCGCCCTCGGGGCACCGGGGTCAATTGCGGTTTCTACGTCCTCTCCAACTCCACTGCAACTGTCCGGCGCTCCCCTATACCTCGAGGTGCCCGCTGATGACACCCTCACAGTCGGACCGGCTGAACCTTTTGGTCCCAACCTGGCGCTGGCCGCTACAGGCGCGACAGCCAGTGCGTCCTCGGCTTGGGCCACTAGCTGGAACTCTCCCAGCGCCGTAATCCAGGGGACAGCCGACGCGGAAGGTGAAGGGTCGCTCGGCTCTACGCCCGCTTGGGTGTCGAGCCAGACCGACTCGTCCCCGTGGGTGCAGGTGGACTTCCCGGGCGCGGAGACGGTCGATCGTGTGATTGTCTCGACCAGCACGCTCGGGAGCGTCGTGCCGGGGCTCCGCAACTATTCAGTGGAGTTGGAGGAGCCCTCCGGTTGGGTGACGGTGGGCTCGGTGGTGAACGAGTACTTCAACCGTATGGAGGAGGTCTCCTTCCCGGCAGCGTCCGGGGTGACCGCCGTGAGAGTGGTGATCACCGCGCTTGACTACAACGACACGGTGGGTGGCCTACCTCCCAGCTGGTGGGTGCTTGCGAGTACTGACTATGCAGTCGTGTACTCGGTCGAGGCGTATGGTCCGGGGTCGGAGGGTGCCCCCACGACGACCACCACTTTGACGGGCACCGACAGTACGACAACGAGCAGTTCGAGTACGACAGCGATCTCCAGTACGACGATCACCAGTTCGACCGTGCCCATAGCCAGCACGACCACGGTCGTGTCGGCTGGTGGGGCTACCACTAGTTCGAGCGTGCCGTCAGCGACGATTTTGACCGCTACCACCACTACGACGATGCCCACGACCACCGCGGTCCCGGCGACGACTAGCACCACCTCGAGCGCGCCGACTGCTCCGGGGACGGCAAATCCTGGCCCGACGCCTACATCGCCGGCGGACCTGGGGGGCGATCCGTACGCGGGCGAGCCCGGGCTTGCAGGGGCTCCGGTTTGGCCCAACGCACCCGACGGAACCCCAACGAGCAGTTCAGGGCTCAGTAGCCTGTCCTCCAGTACAACCGGCCTCGCCGGGACCACGACGACAACGGCGCTAGCCGTCAGTAAGAGCGCGGTGCCCGGGACTGTAGGCGCTTCCCACGTTGTCCAAGAGCCGGTGAAAGTGGTCCAGCTGTCAGTGCCCCACAAGTTGCCTGCCGGCACTCGTTTCCGTTTCGTCGTAGCACTCGGGGGCAAGAAGGGCTACCCGACCGGGGTGGTAGAAGCAAAGCTCGACAACAAGGTCGTCTGCCGCGCGCTTCTTAGAAAGGGGTCAGCGTCGTGCCGAGTGCCAGTGCCGTTTGCGGCCTTCGTAGGGACACACAGAGCGACCGAGCTTCATGCGCGGGAGGATCTAGTGGACCACGCCAAGCTCACCCTTATCTACGCAGGCGACACTGTGTACCGTAGATGGGAGCGCACAGTCACCTTGACAGTAGTGCTGCCGGCTCACCCCCTAGCACGACCAAAGAGGCCCAAGGTGCGGCAGACGAGTGCTGGGCAGGGGGCTGGGGACGACGCAGGTGGCGGAGTTCAGTACCTGCAGGTACGGCTCTGGCTAGGCCGAGACCACCTGTTCGTACACCTCTAGGTGGAGACGCGCGGCCTTTTCCCAGGTGAACATGGAAGCCCTAAGGGGCCCCGCTCTCCTCAAGCGAGTATTGAGGTCTTCATCGGTGAGGACTCGCAAGAGCCCCGCGGCCAGTCCTTCAGGGCTCGGGTCGACCAAGTGGGCGGCGCCAGCGCACACCTCTGGCAGGGCACCGGCGTTGGCTGCCACCACGGGTACCCCGCATGCCATGCCCTCAAGCGCAGGCAACCCGAAGCCCTCGTAAAGTGAGGGCACTACCACTGCCGCAGCGCCTGCCATCAGGCTCGCGACCACAGAGGCCTCGAGGCGGCCCAGTAGGCGCACACGGGGCAGAGCCCGGAACAAATTTGTCCGACGGTCGTCTGGCGGCCCGCACAGGGCCAGGTGGAGGTCAGGAAACTGGCGCGCGACCTGCGCCCAGGCGGCGGCGAGAGACGCGAGGTTCTTGCGTGCGGTAGCGCCTGCGGCATGGACAATGTATGGCCTGCTCAGGCTCAACTTTTGGAGGCCAGCTTGGCCGATCGGGTCAGGCTCGCGGTACGCCTCGGCGAGCCCATAGGGTATTACGGCAATATTGTCGGTACCCAGCAGTTCTTTGACTTCTGATGCTGCGAACCCGGAAGGACAGATGACCCTTCTCGCCTTTTGGGCGGAAGCTGCAGCGTGGCGCGGGATTGGCCCCTCGTCTGAGAAGCGAAGAGGTGGCAGATCATGCACAGTTATAACCTCGGGCCCAGAGGCAGGGGGTAGCCGCAGATCGAAACGGTGCACGAGCTGGGCGCCTCGGTACGAGACGGCTCCTACGGCATGGGCTGCCCACAAGGGCCCGTTTGCTATGAGACCCGCGGGGTAGCGCTTGTCTCCTGGGACAGGCGACCGAAGCGAGCGCATGGTCAAGCGGCTAAAGGCCCAGCGGCTCGGGTCGGCGGCCCTGGTGAGCGCAGCTTGTATTTGAGTCTCGTAGACCTGCTGGCCCATGGGGCTATTGACCGCCATGGAAGCCCAGGTGACCCGGACCTCACGCCGAGCGGGGTTAGCCGCTTGCGCTATGGTGTCAGGGCCCCGTTTGGCGTGCCTTGTGCCGAGAGCCAGGAACACTCTTTCTATAATATCTTTCCGATGCGACACGCCTTGCTGGTTCAGTCGACCGAGCACCTGGTGCATTACTGGTTAGTGAAAGCGCGCGGTCGTAGCTGGCGCGGAGTTGCTTGACGACGACGTCAGGTGAGTAGTGCTGCGTGACGCGTTGGCGACCTAGAGCGCCGACGTGGTCGTTGGTGCCCGCGTCGAGCAATTCGGCCAGGTTGTCCGCCAGGGTGGCAGGATCCCCGACTGGGCTCACAAGGCCTCCGTCGCCGACCACGGCTGGAAGAGCGCCATAGTCACTGGTGGCAACGGGTACCCCGAGTGCCATCGCCTCGAGGAGCGTGAGCGGCAAGCCGTCGAACTCTGAGGGGTAGGCGAGGACATCTATCGATGGCAGCCAACCCGAGAGAAACGTGTCCCGCCCCAGACGTTTCGAGGTTGTCGCGCCACACCTGGCGAGGCGTTCGGCTACTGAGGGGGGGAAATCGCTGACCACCTTGAACCGGACACGGGGAAGGCGCTCCGCCAATTCCTCGAACGCGCAGAGTGCGGTGTAGCCGCCCTTGGCTGTCCAGTCACCGGCGAAGCCCACCACGAAGGGCGGGTTCCTTCGAGGGCGTGGATGTTCGGGGATGGCGGTGAAGCATGGCACGACGTCTATACGTGGCCGTGGTACCCGGTGTATCTCGTACCACTCTGCCAGCTTATCTGTGAAAGCTATGACCCGCGCACTGTGGACGAGCCGGAACGAGGAGTGCTCGACGTCGAGCAAGGCTGCTACCAGGGATTCAGCTCCGCTTGCCAGGCTGACCCTAGGGCCTGGCCATTTGAAGGCGTCTGAGTAGAGCCATGTGATGGGGTTGGCGTTGCTCAGCACGACCGGGCA
Source organism: Actinomycetes bacterium (assembly GCA_021827285.1). Lineage (GTDB taxonomy): Bacteria > Actinomycetota > Acidimicrobiia > Acidimicrobiales > Palsa-688 > JAKAWM01. Next base: position 5,606 of record JAKAWM010000145.1, read on the forward strand.
GTCGCGCTCGACCCAGTGCACGTTGAACACGTGGCAGTGCACGAGGTCGTAACTGCCGCTACGAAGGCTGAGCAGGCGGGTTGGTTCGCGAAAGAGCAAGCCGCTCCGGCGCAACCTGTTGATAAACGAGTTGAGGCCAGCAATACCGAGGCGTGGCAAGCCGTCGTGCGGAGCGGTAGCGCGCAGTGTGAACTCGCTCAGAGTGCCGTCCGCGAGCGCCTCGGAATAGGTCGTATAGGAGACGCCAGGTGGGGGGTTGGCGAGGAGGCTGGTAGTGTAGGTAACATCGCCGTTCATAGGGTCCAGGCCTGGGAGCGGGCTTAACAGCAGCACCTTCAGGTCCTGGCTACACCGGGACATGGTACGATGCTAGCCGGTGATCCCTAAGGTGCTCCACAGGATCTGGCTTGGGTCTTCGGCTGTGCCGCCAGGCTTTTCTGACGCTACGGCGTCGTGGCAGAAGTTCTTCCCAGATTACGAGCTGACGCTATGGCGCGATAGGGACATGGTAAACCTGGGTTTACCTTCGCTTTGGTTCTCGGCTAAAACATATGCCGAGCGGGCGGACATTGCACGCTACCTGATAATGTCCATGTACGGTGGTATCTATGCAGACTGCGATGTGGTCCCGCGGACGAGGTTCGACTTTTTGTGGTGTGAAGATGACACTGATGTCGTGTTCGAAGAAGCTCCGGGGCGGGTAATGAACGGCTTGTTCGTGAGTAAACCACGTTCCATGGTGTCTCGCCTGGCCAGCGGGCTCTCGGTGAGGAGCGCTCGAAGGCAGAGCGCTGATGCAGCGCCTAACGTAAGGACTGGGCCTTACGTCTTCTCAGCCGCAGTCTCCTACGCCAGGGACATTATGCCGCACGGTGTCCGTGTCCACCCACCGGGTTTCGTGCACGTGAGAGGTGCGCCTGAGGCGTACGCCGTGGCTTCCGCACCGTTCCGGGAGCCCCCGGCTTGGACCGAGGTGGCGGACCATGCCAGCTTGGACGGTGCGGCGCAACTCGACCTGAGTGAAGTTTGGTCGGAGGCGATGTTGGTAGCGCGTTTGTTCCCCGTGCGAGTGCGTCGGCGTCTGCGCTCATGGCGTGAGGAGCTTGGGCCAGCACTTCGCTGAATTTATCGGGGCCCGCGCAGTCCATTAATGGACGCGAAGCGCCGCTTGCGGAGAGGTCTTGTTGTCCGTGTCTGTGCCCCAACCGGTGCTCTGGGTCGCACGCCGGGGCGGTGAGGGCCAGGTTGGAGGTTGAAGCTCTTCGCCATCGAGTACGGCGTGGTAAGCGCGCAAAGTGGCACGGGCGGCTTCCTCCCATGTGAAGTGCCGGAGGACGTGGTCGCGCAGGGCCGCGGGAGCGGGGCTGGAGAGGGCGCGCTCGACCGCTATTGCGATCGAGCGCTCGTCGGCGGGGTCACAGTAGTTTGCCAGCTCGCCGAAGTACTCGCGCGCATGGCCGCGCGCTGTGGTCACGACCTGGCAGCCTGCTGCGGCGGCCTCAAGCGAGGTCAAGCCCGTCGTCTCGTACCAG
>JAKAWM010000146.1 GCA_021827285.1 Actinomycetes bacterium
GCCTCGGGCGAGCCCCGCCCGGGCGCGCTGCAGAGCGCTGGCGATCTGGGAGCGTCGCCACGACCGGGCCTGATGACCACTGGGGTACCTCGGCCGCGAACCTCCTCGGGGCGAACCTCCTCGGGGGGAACGTCATCGGGGCGAACCTCCTCGGGGCGAACCTCCTCGGGGGGAACGTCATCAGCGCAGAGGGCGCCCAGCCACCAGGCCTTCTCGGGCCTGAGCACAGGCCACGCCTCAGGGCTGAGCTCGGGCACCGCCGGGCTTCCCGTGGCCGTCGCACGGGCCTTCCAGACGACTGCCGGGGCCGCGAGCCCAAAGCGGCTGCAGGGCGTGCCGGAGGTTGCTGCCATGGCCCGCAGCTCGAACGCCGGGGGGACGCGCCCCGTCACCAGGGCCCCTGAGCTGACCTTCGGTACAACCGGGCTACCGGTCGCCGCGGGCGGGCCAGCCCCAGCCCTGGCCGCCGGGCGCGAGCTCAGGCGCCAGTTGCGGGTGGCGGCGCGGGCCAGTTCCGGGACCGCCAATACGACTACCACCCGCCCGGCATCCAGCCTCGCCCAAAAGCCCGCCCACGGTGGCGGTCTATCAGGGCCAAACCAGCTCAGCCAGGCTTCTAGCCACTCATCCGGAGGAACAAGCACCATGACGACTGCACCGGGGCCGATCGAACGGCACCGCCAGAGCGACCTCGCGCACGGGAGAGACGATCCGGCACCTGGCACTCTCGGGGGTAGCGGTCGGGGAGCAAGCGGCCATGCGATGGGCGGCCAGACTACGGGTCAGTTCGTTCAGCGGTTTATCGGGCAGCTCCCCCAGAGCCCGGGCGGCCCGAAACCAGGCGGCTCAGCGGGCACCACTAGTGGTCCCGGCGCTAGCGCGAGGACCAAGCCCAGCCCGTCCCGGGGCCCTGAGCTGGCCGAAGCCCTGGACGACGCCAGCGAAGCTCTCGCTGCTCATCAGCTGGCCCAATGGCAGCGGCGTGGTCTTTTGCATCCGGAGGTGTTCTGAACCATGGCCACCAGTACGCAAAAAGCCTTCCTCCAAACAGAAAAGGGGGACAAGATCAATTGTTTGTTCAACCCCACCGAGCTCAGTTTCAGCCGGAGCAACTCCTGGTCAGCCCCCGAGATGCCTGGAAAGGGAGTGCCTACGCTCAATTACACCGGTGCCCAGTCGGGGTCAATGAACCTGCGCTTGTTCTTCGACAGCACGAACGAAGGCCAACCCGTCACCACCTATACCGATAAGCTGCTCGGCCTTATGGAGGTTGACTCGTCGCTGCCGGGGAGCAATGAGAACACCAACAACGCCCGGCCTCCATGGGTGCAGTTCCACTGGGGCAGCATGCACTCCTTCAAGGCAGTCGTGACCTCCGCCTCGGTCAGCTTCACCTACTTTTCCAGCACCGGCGAACCCTTGCGGGCTACGGTGGACCTCTCCCTCACGCAGTACGAAGACGGCAAGGTCTTCGGGCCCCAGAACCCGACTTCGGGCACACCCCATCCCCACCGCGCCCATCGCGTCCAGCCGGGTGAGACCCTGGACCGGATCGCGGCGGCCCACTATGGCACGCCCAACAATTGGAGGACGATCGCCGAACTGAACGGCATCGAAGATCCCATGGCCCTGAAGGCCGGGCGCGTGCTGGCCATCCCCGAGCTCAACTGATGCCGATCACCCTCGCACCGAACATCAGCCTTAACGGCCAGGCGCTGGCGACCAAATGGCAGGAGGCGCTGCTCGAGTGCAAGGTTGACCTGGAGCTGAAAGCGCCGGGCCAGGTGACGCTGCGCTTCAGCGACCCCGGCTACTCTCTTTCTCAAGAACCGGCACTGGCACTGGGGGGCCAGGTCACTGTTTCGGTACCGCAGGCCGGGTCGCTCATAACCGCCGAAGTGACCTCCCTAAGCGTGGAACAACGGCAAGGAGAAAACCCCGAGCTGGTCGTCACCGCCTGGGACAAGAGCCACCGCATGGCCCGCGGCTCCAAGGTAAAGACCTATCTGAACATTGCCTATTCCGATATCGTCTCCCAGCTCGCCACTGACTACGGGCTCACCACCTCTACGGACCCTACCGGGGCGGTCCTGGAGTACGTCCTTCAGATCTCCTCGGATCTCGCCTTCCTCTCTGATATGGCTACCCGCAGTGGCTTTGTCTGGTGGGTCGAGGGGACAACGCTCCACTTCAAGAAGCCGGCTTCGGGCAGCACCATAGACCTCAAGCTGGGCGACACCCTGCGCAGCTTCTCGGTCCGGCTCTCAGGCCAGGCGCCGGGCGAGGTCCAGGTTTACGGGTGGGACCGGGGCCAGCAACAAAAGCTGAGCGGCACCGCCAGCTCCCAGACGCTGTCCGCCAGCTCCACGTTCGCGTCCAAGGCGTCCCACCCCGACAGCGCCTTCGGCTCGGCCACGCTCACCACCGCCGCCCTGGCCGGTGCCACCCAGGAGGAAGTGGCCACCTTGAGCCAGGCGCTTTTCGACTGGGTCGCCTCAACGTCGGTAAGCGCCGTGGGCCTGGCCGAGGTGACCGCAGCCATCAAGCTAGGGACATCAGTCAAGATCGAGGACACCGGCCCCTTGGCCGGTACCTACCCAGTGAGCAAAGTCGAGCACACTTACCGACCGGGACGCGGCTTCTTGACCCGGTTCTGGTCTGGCGGGCAAGGGACAATGCTGGCCAGCGCCCCTTCCCGTTACCCGCCCCTGCAGGGCCCGACGACCCACCACCCCGGCCTGGTGGTAGGCCAAGTAACAAGTATAAACGACCCCAACCAGACGGGCCGGGTCAAGGTGCGGTTCCCGGGCCTGTCAGATAGCGATGAAAGCGCCTGGGGCCGAATACTTTCCCCCGGGGGTGGCACCAACATGGGCAGCGTCATCCTCCCCGAAGTGGGCGACGAAGTCCTGGTCGGTTTCGAGCACGGCGATCCCCGCCAGCCCGTCATCTTGGGAGGGCTCTACGGCTCGAAGTCCACCATCCCGAAATGGCCCGTCAAGGAGGGCAAGGTCGCGTCACGGCTTTTTACCTCCCGCCTTGGCCACACCATAGAGCTGTCCGACGGGGACAGCAGCGCCGACCAGTACTTCATGGTCCAGTTGGCCGGCCAGCAGCACACGCTTAAGATAACCAAGGAAGCGACCAACCTCGAAATCCCAAGTGGCCAAGCCCTCACCGTCAAGGCAGGGGACACCCAAGTAGCCTTCTCGACCAGCGGCGACGTCACCATAAAGGGCAGCAACATCACCCTTCAAGCACAGCAGAACGTAAAGATCGAAGGTCTCCAAGTAGACGTATCCGCCCAGAGCCAGCTGCAGTTGCAAGGTCAAAGCCAGGCCAGCATGAAAGGCGCCATACTGCAACTGCAAAGCGACGGCCCAGCCTCGCTCAAGGGCGCCATAGTCCAGATCAACTGAAATGCCCGACAACAGCCTTGCCAACATAGGGCCGACCGGCGCAAATGGCGCGATGGTCCCGGCACCCTCCCAGCCGGAGATAAGCGCGGGCGCGTCCTTCGTGGGACGCGGCTTTTCTTTCCCCATGGGAGTAGACCGCGACGGTGGCTTGCGGCTCACCCGAGGCCCCGAAGATCTCGACACGTCAATGCGCGTGATCCTGTCCACTGCACCGGGGGAGCGGCTCATGAGGCCGCAATTCGGCTGCCGGATATGGGAGCTCCACTTCGAGCCCGTGAACTTCAACACCCTGGGCCTCATGGACCAAGCCGTCCGAGATGCCTTGGCTCAGTGGGAACCGCGGGTGGAGGTAACCGAGGTCCAATGTGACCCTGACCCTCGTGACCCCTACCTCGTCCACATACACATCGCCTACAAGATCCGGGCCACCAATGACCGCCGCAACCTCGTCTACCCGTTTTACGTGATACCCCGAGAGGAGCCGTAATTGTCACTCCAGGCCCCCAACCTCGATGACCGCCGCTTCCAGGACATCGTCGACGAGACCAAGCTCCTGATCCCCAAGTACTGCCCGGAGTGGACCAACCATAACCTCTCGGATCCCGGCGTGGCGCTGATCGAGCTCTTCGCCTGGATGAGCGACGCCCTCTTGTACCGGCTCAATCAGGTGCCGGACCGGTTTTACACGAAGTTCTTGGAGCTCATGGGCGTTGAGCCGCACCCGCCCACGGCCGCCCGAGCCGATGTCACCTTCTGGCTATCGACCGTGCTTTCCCACCCCGTCACGGTGCCGCGCGGCACCCAGGTCGGAGCGCCCGGGCTGGGACCAGCCGTGATTTTCGAGACCACTGAGAATCTGGTCATTTCACCACCGGAGCTGATCGCGGCCCGGACCAGCCGCGGGGGCACGGGCACAGCTTCCCTAGTAGATGCTTGGGACGACCTCCGCTTCTCCGGTTCTGTGGTCCGCTGCTTCACCTCCACTCCCAGGCCCCTGCCTGGGGACGCCATGTACCTCGGTTTCACTTCCAGCCTGGCTCGTACCGCACTGCGCCTCCGGGTGATCGCCACCAGCCCGGCCGGCATCGGCATTTACCCCTCTCGCCCACCCCTCACCTGGGAGGCCTGGTCGGGAGAAGCATGGGTCAGCGTCCCGGTCTATACCGACACAACAGGTGGCCTCAACCGGGACGGTGAGATCGTGCTCCTGGTCCCCCCCGCCCACGAGGCCCTGGCCCTGGACAATACGCGCGCTTATTGGTTGCGCGTCGTAATGACGAGAACCGCTCCTGGCGAACCGAGCTACCAGGCGTCGCCACAAGTACGTTCGATAATTGCCGACGCTCTGGGTGGCACCGCTTTGGCCGAGCACTCCATGGCCCGGGGGCCGGAAACGCTTGGGCGCTCCAACGGTCTCCCCGGGCAGGCGTTCCACCTCCAGCATCCCCCCGTCCTGGCCCGGCGGGAGGGCGAAGCCCTCCAGGTGGCACTCGGGAACGTGGTGACCACTTGGCAAGAAGTCGAAGACTTCAGTGCCTCGGGGCCGACCGACCTCCACTACACATTGGACGGTGCGACGGGGTCGGTGCATTTTGGCCCCCGCGTGCGCTATGCCGACGGCACCTGGCGCCAGCACGGGGCCGTCCCCCCCGCCGGAGCCGAGGTCATAATGCCTTGCTACCGCCACGGCGGAGGCGCCCACGGCAACGTCGGTACCGGCATCCTGAGCAGCCTGCGCAGCACGGTCGCCTTCATCGATCGGGTTACGAACCTCCAGCCGGCCACTGGAGGAGCAGACGCCGAAGCTGTCAACGAGGCGAAAAGGCGTGGGCCGTTCAGCCTACGGACGAGCGAGCGGGCTGTAACGCCCCACGACTTCGAGCGACTGGCCTCCGAGGCTTCCGTGGAAGTAAGGCGGGCCCGCTGCCTGGGCCCGAGCAGCCCCGGCGGGCCCGTGCGGCTGCTGGTGGTCCCGCACGTCCGGCGCCACCCTGAGAGCCAGTCGATCGACGATTTCGCGCTGACAGACGGCCTCGTCTCTAGTATCTCCCGCTACCTGGAGCCTCGTCGCCTGCTTGGCGTGGCGGTCGAGATATCGACCCCGTACTACCAGGGAGTCACCGTAGCCGCCCATTTGCACGCCCTTCCTACCGCCAGCGATGAAGTTTTGGCCCGCATCCGGGCGGACGCTCTCGACATCCTCTACCGTTGGGTCAATCCGCTCACGGGTGGGCCGAGCGGCCGCGGCTGGCCCTGGGACACCGATTTGAACGCCGCCCCCATCGCCCAGCTCCTGGAACAGGTGGCTGGAGTCGATCGCGTGGACGAGGTCTTGCTCTTCGAATGCGACCTGCGCACGGGCAGGCGCTATGGCCAGGCCAAAGAAGTAGTGCACCTGGACGAACGCTCACTCTTCCTTTCTGCGCCCCAACCGCTCCCGGTCCTTGTTGACGAACCGGGTACGGCCACGCGCGTGGCCTCGCCCAGCCATAGCGTAGTGGTGGTCAAATGAGCGTTCCTGGAGGGCATGCCCTCACTCCAGCCGCCGGCCAAGCCCTTGCGGGCCTCGGGCGCAGCCCCGACGCGCCCCAACCGCGCCGCGCAGACTGGCTCGTCGGCCAACTCCCCGTGGGCATGCTCGACGACAATTTCTTCTACCGGTTCGCCTCGATTTTCCAGGAGGAAGGCTCCACGTTCCTCGACAGCATCGACAACCTGGACAATATCCTTGACCCGGCCGTTGCTCCGCCCGCCATGGTGAGGTTTCTCGGTGCGTGGCTTGCCCTCCCCGCCCTCCACCCGGATCTGGATGAGCTCTACCAGCGCCGGTTCGTCAAGGCAGGAGCGAAGCTGCGCTGGTGGAGGGGCACCAAACGAGGGCTAAGCGAGTACCTCGAGCTGCTGACGGGGGGAGCGGTGGAAGTGGTGGACAATGGGGGGATATTTCGCCAGGGTGAAGTAGGCCAGAGGCTTCCCCAGGTGCGGATTACCGCAGAAGGCACCGGGTGGCTCAACGAGGCGGACTTCATAGAGGTAGTGCGCGACGAGGTGCCTGCCAATGCGAGCGTGGAGGTCTTCGTCGGGCAACGTAGGATATGGCCGCGAGAAAGCGAGCAGAGAAGTGCCGACTGAGGTCGTTTGCCCCACTTGCAACAGCGTCGCCCAACTGAGCGAGGTCGAGCGTGATGCGTCGTGCTTCTGCCCGACCTGTGACTACCCCCTCTTCTGGGCCAACCACACCAGCTTCGCTTCTACCTCGGGCCTCGATCCGGAGGCCGGCAATGGCGGGCTGCGCCGGCTCCCGGGGACGGAGGGATGGGCCATTTCTGAACAGATCACCTGCCCACAGTGCGCCGAGCCCAACCTGACGACGGAAAACTTCTGCGTGCGCTGCGGCGCCGACCTGCACCCCCGGCCGGCTGTGACCACCTACGTCCCTCTCCCGCCGCCCGTCCCCGCTCCCCTGCTAGCGCCCAGACGGCGACGCTGGTGGCCGCTATTGATCGGGGCCGCGGTGGTGGTCGTGGGTGTGGTTACTTGGATCCTGGTGCAGTACGCCTTCTGAAACCGGCAACGACATGAAAGAGGGATTATGAGCCCGCCCGCAAAACGAGGTCAGACTGAAGACCGGCAAGTGCCCTATGTGCTTCGGAAAGCAAAGACCATGGCCCTCGCCACCGAGAAACCATCTCGC